>DATCAX010000059.1:0-5046 GCA_036512375.1 Candidatus Angelobacter sp.
GATCAGCCGTGCCCGATCCGTAGGCTGTACACGCAAGCTGATCTGCCGAAACTGGAATTACGAGCAATACTGTATTTAGCGGATAAAAGCGACTATTCCTGGACTTCTTCCAGTTGGCCTTTTTCCAGCTTCTCCTGGCACTCAATGCAATAGCGGGTCCAGGGCACGGCTTCCAGCCGTTTGGCGTTGATCTCATTTCCACAGTTCACGCATTCGCCAAAAGCGCCTTCACGGATACGCTGTAGCGCGGTCTCAACCATCGCCAGTAACTGGCGATCATTATTGCTCTGCGAAAACAGAAATTCTTTGGTGTAAGAGCTGGCCGCACGATCGGCAATGTCCTGCGCAGTATCCTGGTCAGCAATGCGGCCGTCCTCTTCCGTACGGCTCACGGTTTTGCGCAGGGCCTGTTGGCGCTCTTCCAGTCGTTTTTTAAAGCCTTCCAGCTTCTTCTTGTCCATGTCTTTCGATAAACGATTTATCTTAGTCGTCATATTTATTACCGTCAAATGTTGCGGAACGAAAATTAGATGCTTTGCGGAGCCCACTTGTCACCAACCGGCCAAGGAATCTTTTCAGGGAAATAAAAAAAGCGGCCTGTACACAGGCCGCTCTTTTTTTGCAAAGAGGCGAAGGGGAAAGGAAAATCTCTCAGGGAAGGCGATGCACGATGTAGTCCCGGCTTGCGCCAAGACACACGGATTGAAGATGTCTCAATTCTTGGAAGAGGGTTGAAATCATTTTAGTTTTACGTGCCTCTTTATTTGCTTTCTATATAAGCAACTCGGAAACCAAAGAAATCCGAGACGCATGTGGAATTCAACGCCTGTAGTAAGTCTTTTATTTTAAGTGCGTTACAGAACAATAGAGAGAGAGGACGTACATTCTGGTGGTGCAGGATTGACAGCAGAGAGGCTACTTAATGTGGCACCCAAGTACCACTATTAGACCTCTTCGTGCTTAAGCTGTACTTTTGTCTGCTCCTCCATTGCTTTCAGTTTGTTAAGGAGGGCCTTATAACTGATCTTCAGGATCTTGGCCGCCTGGCGGCGGTTCCATCGGGTTTGCGCCAGAACACGTTCAATGGCTTCACGCTCGGCCTGCATGGCTGCACGGCGCCCAATCTCCAGCAATGAAGGCATTTCGATTTCGGCACCATTGTTCGATTGCAACGCTGGAGCGGCAGGCGCTGCGACAGGCTGCGTCGTCATCCCGCCAAACGATGTAACGATTGGTTTGTGGGTGGCCAGCTCACGAATGATCTGCGCTTCATTTCCGACGATCACATAGCGCTTCACCATGTTTTCCAACTCGCGGATATTTCCCGGCCAGGCGTACTCCATCATCCGATTTACAGCAAACTCGCTGAACATGGATGGCTTCTTGCCATAGTGCTCACTGTATTTTTCCAGGAAATATTTCAGAAAGACCGGAATCTCTTCGCGACGCTCGCGCAGCGGTGGAATATGGATAGTGACCACGTTCAGGCGATAGAACAAGTCTTCACGAAATACGCCTTCTTCAACGGCACGCTCCAACGGTTTGTTGGTAGCGGCCAGAACCCGCACATCCACCTGAACGTCCCGTTTGCCGCCCAGGCGGGAAAACTCATGGTCTTGCAGCACATGCAACAGCTTGGCCTGAAGGGCAGGATGCATTTCGCTGATTTCATCGAGAAAAATGGTACCGCCATTGGCTTGTTCGAACTTGCCCAGTTTCTGCCGATTGGCTCCGGTGAAGGCCCCAGCCTCATAGCCAAAGAGCTCGCTTTCCAATAACTCATGCGGGATGGCGGCGCAGTTGACTTTAACGAACGGCTTTTCACAACGCGACGACTCGGAGTAAACCATGCGCGCCACCACTTCTTTGCCGGTGCCGCTTTCACCGCGGATGAGCACCGTGGCCGTGGTGTCTGCCACCTGCTCAATGGTCATCTTCACTTCCATCATTTTCGGACTGGTGCCAAAGAGCATGGTGAAGTCGCTCTGGCGGCGCACCTGCTCGCGCAACTGCGTAACCTCAGTAAAGAGCCGCTGGTTGTCCAGAACTTTACCGATCCGTATATCGAGATCTTTGGGATCGACCGGTTTGGTGATGTAGTCGTCAGCACCAAGCTTGGACGCCCTGAAAATCAATTCCGGATCCTTTATTGAGGAAAGGACCATGATGGAAACCGTGGGCTTGATCTGCTTCAGGCGCTGGAGTGTATCATTGCCGGCTTCGCCGTCCATGGATGTTTCCACCAGCACCAGGACAGGATCGAAGGAGCGAAAGATCCGCAAGGCCTCTTGTTCGCTAGAGGCAACCGTAACTTCGAAGTTACGCCGGGTCAAATGCGCAGCCAGGTACTTGGCCATAGCTACGTCATTGTCCACGATCAGCACACGGGTCTTGGGGTTCATTCGTGCTCCCAGCGGCAAACAGCCCGCTTTCTGAATGGAAAGCCTCAACGGCTAAAAACTGGAACGGAGATACTCACTGGGGACGATGAGCGCCCCTCAGACATTGTACTCTGATTCCATTTTCGGGTATGTGGATGCCTAACTGAGACCTTTCGAGGCTGTATTGGGCAGAAAAATGGTTGAAAGCCGGAGCTTTCAACCTTGGATGCTGCTGATTACTGAAATTCTGACCTGAATCCGAATCAGGAGGATCGTTTACCCGTAATAAAGTGATAGGGAGGCCACGGACCGCTCATAACTACTTCAATCCCGGGCAGATGCCGGGTAGCCATCTGGTAGCGGTTCTGGTATTTCTCTACTTTTTTGTGATCAATCAGGTGGGCGATATCAATTAACATTCCGCCGGAATCGACTTTGCGGCAACAGACGTCCTGGTCAAGCGGGGAGAAAATCTTATGGACCTGGACGGAGAGGGCGCGTGCCTTGGTCTGGCGCTCCCGTTGTCGCACCGCTTTTTCCCGCAGCTTGCTCAAATACTCACTGCCTACGGTGGCGGGAAGCTCAATCTCTTCCATGGCCTCACGCAATGAACCGTCTTTAATCAGGAGCTTCAGGTGCATTTCCGCCTTGCCCTTCAGCTTGGTCACGCTCTCCGTGAAGCCTTTGCGATTGATGCGAACGGCGCGGCGCAGCGCGTCATCGGTATCGAAGACCGTGCCAAAACGGAACGGCAACACCGTGGTGCGTTTGAAGCATTCGCTAACCACGTGCGCATGCTGAAGCAGGGCTTTCTGACCGAGATCGCCGGTGGGAATGTACTCACTTACCAGGACGGAAAAATCGCCGCTGGGGTACGCGAATATCTGGGCGTCTGCTATACCTTTAAGACCTTCTACGGGAACGGGGCGACGAGCGCGAATACCACCTTGAACAGCTTGTTGCTCAACGATGCAGTACGCGTACCATGCCATGAGGGTGCTTCTCCTGTCGGAAAAACGTTAGTGGGCCGGCGTGACTTGTAAAATAATCGGGCGAAGTTTTGCTGCGAAGAGCTGTTTATTCAGCGCCAGCGGGTTTTCCAGCGCTTAAACGTATCCTAAGCTGAGTCTGAAATAAATGCAACAGAGACTGTGCACGAAAAAGCAAGAAATCGTCAGTTACTACTTGGGGATCGTTACACCTTACGCTGCGGAAGCGGAGTCCAGAAACGGAATAAGGACATGAAGGTGTTTGTTTTCATCAATTTGATTTGCATTTTTTAATACATCGGCGATCCGGGAGATCTCGGCGTCCGCAAGTTCCAGATAGCGTAATGTTTCCGCATCAGTACTTCGGATGGCCGCAAGGTAGAGCGCATTGCGAATGGCGGCGAGCGGGCTATGTATTTCATGCTTTAACTCCTGGATCAGTTCATCTTTGCTCAGCGCCATCGTTTTTACCTCCGGTAAGCCATTGATAATGCAAGTATTCGGCCAATAGGGTAATTGGTAGCTGCGCAGGCCAAAATGGGACGAACCTGTGCAAGTGATCGGACTAAAGATGTACTGACGTTCCGCTCGTTGGTCCAGAGATTCCAACAATCCGCTTATTCTTACTCTCCATACGCTGCGGCCTACCCTGTACATTTGGCCAATGGCAGGTAAAAAAAACAGAGCACTTCCGTAAGTCTCCCTAAAGCACTCCACGGCATCTCACAAGAGGCTGGTTGGGCCTGCCGCCATGAGTTCTCCTAGGAAAATGTTCCCAATGCCGTCCGCTGAATCCGCTGATCCCGGCTCGTCCCTGCCTGAGAGATTTGTCGTCGAGGTGTTTTCAGAACTGCGTCCGGAAACCATTCAGAAGCGCTGGGAGGACGTGAACGTCATCCTGCGCATGAGTATGCTCACTGGGCTGCAGATGCAACTGGATGCCACGCTCAATCTGCTCTGCGACATGACAGCTGATATGGCCGCTTTTGACCAGGCCATGGTGTATTTCTGGGATGAAGGCCGCGAGTTGATGGAATTGCGGATCGCGCGCAACGTGGAAAAGATCGCTAGTGAAGAGATTGCCACCGGCAACATCCTGAATTTCTGGGTCATTAAATATGGACGCCCTTTGCTGGTGGAACGTGGGCACAATGCGCAGTCAGACGCGCTGATGCAAGCGCTAAGCGCGACCTCTGTTCTGGTGATGCCTCTGTTTGTCAGCAACCGCGTGATGGGATCGTTACAATTTTTCCGCGCTGGCGACAAGTGCTTTACCAAGGAAGACGCACAGCTTCTCTGGATTCTTTCTCTGGTAGCGGAAAACCTGCTCACACGCGAATACGCCAACGAAGGCCTGCTCCGCTTTGCCTTTACCGACTACCTTACCGGTCTGCGTACACGCGGCTACTTTGAGCAGCAACTAGAGCTGGAGTTCAAGCGCGCTGAACGTAAACAACAGAAGTTTGCTCTGTTGATGATCGATATCGACCACTTCAAGATCTTGAATGATACCTTCGGTCATCACGTAGGCGACCAGCTCTTGCGCGATGTTACCTCCATCCTGATGAAAGACATGCGCGAAGTAGACACAGTGGCCCGTTATGGCGGTGAAGAGTTTGTGATCGTCCTGCCGGAAACCACGCAGACCGGCGCCGTGTTTGTGGCCGAGCGCCTGC
>DATCAX010000060.1:0-8862 GCA_036512375.1 Candidatus Angelobacter sp.
CCGACCAATCCAAAGGAGCGCTCGTGATAGTCCGCTCCCGCCGTGACCTGCAAAACTTTCTCACTACTCGGGCTTCCACGCATGCCGTCGCCGGTTTTCTTGGCGCGGAAGGCGCGCAGCCTCTTGAGGGCCGTCTGGGAAATCTTGAGGACCTATACTCCGCCGGCTTCCGCATGATGGCGCCCACTCACTTTACTGACACCGCTATTGCCGGCGCCGCCGCGGGCATGAAAAAAGGCGGCCTCACCGATCTTGGCCGCCAGTGGGTCCATGCCATGGAATCCCATCACATGCTGATCGATCTGGCCCACGCATCGCCTGCCACTCTTCGCGACATCACCGCTATGGCCACGCGTCCGCTGATCGTTTCCCACGCCGGCGTGAGGAGCACTTGCGATAACCCTCGCAATTTGTCTGACGATGAGCTTACCGCCGTCGCTCGCACCAATGGCGTCATCGGTATTGGGCTATGGGAAACCGCGACCTGCGGCTCTGACGCGCGTGCCACCGCCCACGCCATTCACTATGCTGTAAACATCGTCGGCGCTGATCACGTAGCTTTGGGCTCCGATTTCGACGGTGGCATCACCGCGCCCTTTGACTCCAGCGGCTGGGCCCTGCTCACCGACGCGCTGCTTCAAGAGGGAATATCCGAGCAGGATATTCACAAAGTCATGGGAGAAAACGTGGTGCGGGTGCTGCTGGAGATCCTGCCGTAAGTGAATTCGTTCCACCACGGAAACACCGGAGGCACGGAGAAGACCATTAAAGTGTCAGATATTCGCGAGGTTAATTGATTAATTCGCGCCTTTTCGCGATCATTCGCGGCTAACTTCCTGATCTGCCTATCTGCGTAAATCAGTGGTAAAAAATCATTTTCCTTTCCACACTGGCTGCCGCTTCTCCATCCATGCCGTGATACCTTCTTGCGCGTCTTCCGTTTGCATCAGCTCTTCCAGATAAATCTTCTCTGCCCGTGCCAGGCCCTTATCCAGATGCATGGAGTCCCACGCGTAGAAAGCTTTCTTGGCCACCGCCAGCGCCGCTGAGCTTAACTTGAGAAGATGGTCAACCGTTCGCTGGATTGCTGCCTTCAACTCGCCTTCAGAATGCGCCTCATTGGCCAACCCCCACGCTGCGGCTTCTTGGCCGCTGAAGGTTCGTCCGGTAAAGACCAGGTCGGCCGCACGCTTCTGACCCACCAGCGCAGCCAGAGCCGTACACGCCACCGGCGGATAACATCCCAGCGTGATCTCGGGAAATCCCCATTTGGCGTCCGGCGTGGTGAAGCACATGTCACACACCATCGCCAGTTCCGCGCCGCCACCCAGGCAGACTCCATGCACTTCGGCGATCATGATCTTGGGAAACTTAGTCAGCGCAAGAATCACGCCATGAAATTTCTGCAACATGGTCTGGATCTTGTCCCGCGTGTGTACCGCCACATCGACACCGGCAGAAAAGCTCCGGTCGCCACCGCTAATGATCACCACGGAAATTTCCCTGCGCTGCTCCAGTTGCTGTAACGCCGCCAGCAGCTCGTCCATCATCTGGAAATCGATCACATTCAATGGGGGATGGGTAAGCGTAATGCGGGCCAGCTGGCCGTGCAATTCAACATGAACGCGCTTCATTGATGTTGTGGAATCCAAGTTCTTCTCCGTGTCTCCGTGCCTCAGTGGTAGGTCCTTCGCCTCGCTCAGGATTTCGCCTGCGGGCTCGCGCTTCGCTCACGCCCCGCATAGCGGCTCAACTCGTCCAGAATCCCTTGGTATCGTACTCGCGGATCGCTTTCAACTCCGCCGCGGTCGGCTCCGGCGTCGGCTTCGCATCATCCGCAACCTTCAACTTCCATCCGGTGTTCGCCAGCACGTCGTCCACGCTCACGCCCGGATGATACGTGGAAAGAAACGCCTCCGCGTCTTCGCCAAAGCGCAGCACGCATTTGGTCGTGATTACCACCGAAGGTCCGCCACGCGGCAAACCCACGCGCTTCCGCCACCCCGCGCCGTCGCCGTTTCCCGGGCTGGTGATGTAACCCACCGTTTCCGGCAGCCGATGCTTGGCGTGCTCCAACAGAGAGACAAACCGCTGCGCCATCGACGCAATATCGCACGCTCCGCCCGACCCGGGCAGCCGCACCATGCCATTCTTACCTTGCACCTGCGTCGAATTCAGGTTGCCGTACTTATCCACTTCTGCCGCGCCCAGAAAACCCAGGTTTACCCGCCCCGATTGCAGCAGGCTCATGACTTCCAGCATGCCCAGACACTGCGTGGCGCCTTTGATGTTCGGCGGATCGGCCATCGTGTAAATCAATTCCGGAGAAGGCGTAGAGCGAATCACACCATTCTCAAACAATCCGATGGCATCGAGTGCATGCGTCTTTTTCGCAACAACAAAAGCAATCAGCGGCAGCCGCATGCCGACAAAGACGACCTCGCCGTCTTTGATCTCGCGCGCCGCCGCCACGACCATGAGTTCGTTGAGTGTGTAGAGCATTGGCTTTTTCTGAAATCCCGAATCCCGCGTAGCTGGGTGAGGGATCCCTATTCGCAACCATGCATTTTACTGGAACGTTGTCGTCCTTACAGAGACATCGCTCGAGCTAAAACAACCAGGGCTGCCGAAGCAGCCCTGTTCTTGTTTGGCTAGTCGCTCGTAGCTAGCGGCTACTTACCGCCCTACTGCACCGCGTTCAGAGCGCTCTTCCGCACCTCGCCAATCGTAAGCAGCGGGTCCTTCGCGCCGGTCTTCGGGGCAATCCATTTCTTTTCTGAACCGATAATGTCCATCAGCAGCTTCTTGTCCGCCGCCGTCGGCAGCCATGTTTCAATTTCCTGCTTGTATTCTTTTTCATCCAGCGGTTGGCCGGTCTGCGGATGGAACATCTGGTTCTTCCAGCGGCCAATCATGCGGTTGAACTGGATGTTGGGACAATAGAGCTCCGTGCTGCCTGCGCGCTGTCCGGCGCTGATGCGCCTCACAAGTTGCACGCACTCATCGCGATACAGGTGGCGATTGTAATCATTCAGGTTCTCAAGATCAGGCGCAGTCTCGTTCTTCAGTTCGTCGTAACGGCCTTTCAGCCCCCAGGTGTAAGCCCATTGCGCTGAAGAAGAATGGTCCGTGCCAAACAGATCATAGGCGCTGGAAATCCATTTATTTAGATACTTTTGCATCAGCCAGCCCGGCACCACGCCGGCTTCGGCGATGCGCGCCAGCCCAGTGTTGCCGGTGCCCATGTGGAAGGCTTCCTCACGCAACATGTAGCTCATCGAGCGGCCCAGCGGCGCAAAAGCCGAGTACTTAAGCATCTGCAGCTGGAACTTGCCGTCGCGATCGATGAAGTCCGTGAAGGCAAAAAAGTCCAGCCAGTTGTCGCACTCTTCGTTAAACGATCCCAGCAGTCGCTTATTCTCATACGCCTTGCGCTCCAGCATCTTCTGCGCTTCAACTTTGCCGGTGGTGCCGAAGTGGTCAATCAGCAGCGCACACATTTGCCAGCCATGGCGCATCTCCTCAATCATCACCCGCGTGAGCGATGAGCGGTCATAATCACTCGGGGCGGTTTCAAACAGGTAGCGCTGCTGCTCCACGCTGGCAAATTCTGTGTCACCCTGATAAACAATCAGGTTCATCAACGCGTCGCGCATGTTCTGCGTCGGAATCTGACGGACGTTCTCCCACTTATTGCGGCCCTTGTAATAGCCGAAAGAAATTTCATTGGTCTCAATCGCGCCGTACAGCGTATCGAACTTGAAATTTCGGATGTCGTTGTGGTTGACGCCAATTTCCTCGCGCCAGCCCTTGAACAGCCCTTCCCAATCACTGAACGACCCGATCTTCATGATCTTTCCCGGCATGTATAAAGCTCCTGGCAGCTAGCTTCTAGCTGCTAGCTAATCATCGTTGGTTTTTCTTGGCTAGCCGCTAGCGGCTGCTTACAAATTCATCCAAACTGATTTCAATTCGGTGTAGTGTTCAATCGCATGCATCCCCAGCTCGCGCCCAAAACCCGATTGCTTATAGCCGCCAAAGGGCAGCGCTGCGTCCATCACGCCGTAGGTATTGATCCAGACTGTTCCGGCCTTCAAACGGCGTGATAGCTGGTGCGCTTTCTTGATGTCATTGGTCCAGACTGCGGCGGCCAGTCCGTAAACATTTTTGTTGGCAAGTTCAGCCACCTGCTCAAGGTCGTCGAACGTGAGCGTGGCCAGAACCGGCCCAAAAATTTCTTCCTGCGCGATCTTCATGTCGTTGTTCACGCTGCCAAAGATCGTTGGCTCAATGAAATAGCCACGATCGCCGTTGACCTGCGCGCGCTTGCCGCCGGCCAGCAGCTTTGCGCCTTCATTCTTTCCGGTCTCGATGTAGCTCAGCACGTTTTGCATCTGTTTTTCGCTGACGATTGCGCCCAGGCGCGTCTTGGGATCGAGCGGGTCTCCCAGCTTGATCTTCTTGGACGACTCGACCAGCTTGGTCACAAATTCGTCTTCGGCTTTCTTTTCGATAAACAGGCGCGAACCGGCGCAGCATACTTCGCCTTTGCCATAAAAGATGCCGTTGAGAGCGCCTTTAACCGCAGAATCCATCTGCGAATCGGCAAAAACGATGTTTGGCGACTTGCCGCCTAGCTCCAGCGTGACACGCTTCAGAGTGTCAGCGGAATTCCGCATGATCTCTTTGCCAACAGACGTCGATCCGGTGAAAGCAATCTTGTCCACGCCTGGGTGTTTCACCAGTGCCGACCCAGTCTCAGGTCCACCGGTCACGATGTTTAGAACACCAGCCGGCAACCCGGCTTCCAGTGCCAGTTCGCCGAAGCGCAATGCGGTTAGCGGGGTTTGCTCTGCAGGCTTCAGGATCACGCAATTACCGCAAGCCAGCGCCGGCCCCAGCTTCCAGCTGGCCAGCAGCAGCGGAAAATTCCACGCGACAATCGCACCCACCACGCCCACAGGATCGCGCAGCGTATAAGTGAAAGCATTGCTGAACGTGTTTACGGTCTCGCCGTGAATCTTCGTGGCCCAGCCTGCGTAGTAGCGGAAAACGTCGGCCACCATCGGCATGTCCACATAGCGCGATTCAAAGATCGGCTTGCCGTTGTTCAGCGTTTCCAGCTCGGCCAGCTCTTCAATGTTCTTGTCGATCAGGTCAGCGATGCGCCACAGCACCTTGCCACGTTCGCTGGCAGACATCTTGCGCCACGGGCTGTTCACGTCGTCAAACGCTTTGCGCGCCGCCGCTACGGCCTGGTCAATCCCGCTGGCGCCACCTTCGGCTACCTGCGTCAACACCTCTCCCGTTGCCGGATTAAAGGTGTCAAACGATTTGCCAGAACCTTCCGACCATTTGCCGTCGATCAGGAGTTTGCCGGGTGTTACTTTTGCTTTAGTTGCGGTGAGCATGTTTTCGCCTCAAGATCCTTTGATCGATAATAATTACGGCCGGATATTTACCGGCAGTTTGACGTCTCAGTTTTTCTCCGGGCGCCAATAAACCACCCGCCACATCATGTATCCGACTGCAAGAACCAACGCAGCCTGCAAAGAATAGCCGACCACGGGATTTCTGTCGTAAACCTTGTCCATCCAACCAAACATGATCAGGCCCATGAATGCCATGAAGGTACCTTTGAGCAGGTCCAAAAAGGTCGCTAACCACCAATTTACCTGCACCGACGATACCTCCTTAGACAGATGTTCCCGGTATGCCAGCCACGCCAAGAGTGACAAGAAACTGACAAAGTAAGGCAACAGCGAGATCCGCTGGATCTTGAGTAAGAACTCGTTGCCAGTCTCCCGCGGCATCAGCCCGAAGAACATAACTGGCGTGATCAATACCCAGAACCAGCGGCGATCAGAAAGCTTCGCAGACAATCTCATAAGTCTTTCCTGTAAAGATCCTTCGACTCGCGCTTTCGCGCTCGCTCAGGATGACGGCAGCAAGCTCCCGCTTCGCTCACGCCTGCTGAACGCCGTCACTTCGCCTTAAACGTTGCCGGCCGCTTCTCTACATACGCAGCCAGGCCTTCCTTCGCGTCGTCGCTGGCGAACAGGCGCTGTTGCAGTTCCCGCTCAATGGCCAATGCCGATTCCATCGGGACTTCCCAGCCGCTCTGCACCGCCCGCTTGATGTTGCCCACGGCCTTGGCAGCCTTGTTCGGCGGCGTGAACTGGCGCGCATATTCCATGATGTTTTCCATGAAGTTGTCGCGATCGTAAATGTCGTTGATGATGCCCATGTCCTTGGCTTCTTCAAAGCTGAAGGTATTGCCGGTGACCATCAGTTCAATCGCTTTGCTCTTGCCCACCATGCGGCTCAGGCGCTGTGTGCCGCCGGTGCCAGGCAGTACGCCCAGATTGATTTCCGGCAGTCCAATTTTTCCCGCGTCCTTGCGCGCGATGCGAATGTCGGCTGCCATGGCGATTTCCAGTCCGCCGCCCACGCAGTGCCCGTTGATCGCCGCGATCACCAGCTTTGGGGTGTGTTCCAGGCGCAGCAACATTTCATTGGCATGGAGGCAGAAGTAATATTTGAAAGTCGGGTCAACGCTGGAGAGCATCTTGATGTTGGCGCCGGCGGAAAAGAATTTGTCTCCCGCGCCGGTCAGCAGCAGCACATATACGTCGTTGTCCATGCGCGCTTTCAGGATGGACTCATCGAGCTGCCGGTTCATCTCGTAGGTATAAGTATTTGCCGGCGGATCGCTCAGTTCGATGATCGCTATGCCGTCTTCAACGCGATAGTTCACCAGTGTCTTGGTTTCCGTTGCTGTGGTTGTCGCCATGGTTCAAAAGCTCCTTATGAATTTCGAATCTTCATCTTCCGGGTCTTGATCTCTCGAGGACGCCGTCAGGCGTTCGTCTTTGCAATTTTTCGTTTGGTCTTGCCAGGGTTGAGCACGCCGCGAAGAAACAGGTTACTCATCTCCTCGGCCATGGCTCCGGCATCCAGGTCAACGCGTGGGTTATGCCAGGTGTAAATCCAGTTGATCATGCCAAAGAGTCCCAGCACTGCAAGCCGTCCGGAAAATTGTAGTCCTTTTTCCCGCCGCAAATCTTCCAGCAGGTCCAGGCAGATTTTGTAATACTCGCGCTTGATCGCCCGAATTTCCGCGCCGCGGCCATTCTTCAACGTGTCGTCTTCGTGCGTCAGGACCTTCATGGCTTCTTTGTTCGCCAGGAAGTATTCCAGGTGATTCTCAATAAAAATGCGCACTCGCTGTTCCGCGCCCTTGGCGTCTTTCAATCGTTCTTGCAGGCGCTCAATAATGGTGCGGAACGTATGTTTCTGGATCAGGTAAAGCAAGTCTTCTTTGGAATCAAAATAATGATAGAGACCGGCAAGTGACATTCCAGCTGCGCGGGAAAGGTCCCGCATGGAAGCGCCTTCATACCCTTTTTCACAGAAGATATGCGCGGCGTGGTAAAGCAGTTTGGCCAGTCTGCGGTCAAAGCGGGAATCAACCGCTTCGTCTCCGCCCTGAATGGAAGTACGGCCTTTGCGACCGTTGTGCGGTTCGCCGGGCAGCCGGGTTTCCATATCTTGCAAAGCCATAAAGAGGAGGTTACCGAACGTTCGTTCGAATCATTATTATGCCGTACGGTTGCCTGCGAGTCAATTTGTGGATTTCGGCTCTAAGAGCTTGGCGGCGGTGACTCAGAGGCGACTTATACTGTGCTAAGTAAAGGATGCGCCGCCGATGACCGGTTACGATTTACTCCGTAAGACCTATGACGCGTTCAACCAGCGGGACGTTGATGCCGTGCTGGCCACCATGCATTCCGATGTCGACTGGCCGAACGGAATGGAGGGCGGCAGGGTCCAGGGGCGCGAAGCCGTCCGCAAATACTGGCTTAGGCAGTGGAGTCAGCTCAACCCCCGGGTCGAGCCCCGCGGATTTCTCACCAATCCCACGGGCGCCGTCGTTGTCGATGTGCATCAGGTGGTGCGTGACCTCTCCGGCAACCTGCTTGCCGAGCGGATGGTACAGCACGTCTATCGCCTCAATCAAGGTCTGATTCAATCCATGGACATACGGGAAAACACCGCAACGCGCTGAGCCCACCAAGTACTACCGTTTGCATTTGCTTATATTTTTAGCCTGCATCACCGCCACTATATGAAGTAAGCGGACTACATCACAGACGGACCCCAGGCGCTCGATTCCCCGAACTCCACTCGTTCGATCCCCACATTTAAAACGCCCACAGGCTCTTAATTTCAGGGGCCTTGAACATAGATTCGTCGTGTGCCCGGGAAACGACAGCCTGAGAATGTTGTTCCAGCACACTCGCGGGGACTGTCAGATAACCAGAGCCGAAAATTCAAAAAAGACTTTCGACGGTGGACTGAGAAACTCAATCTAGCAGCTTGGTCCCCTCCAGGAGAGATACAAATGAAAACGCAGGATTATAAAAACGCACTCAACCCGGTGGCCAGGCTAGCATCCATTTTAATGTTGGCAGCGCTCATCGCATTTGCCGCAGGCTGCGGTGGTGGTGGATCGTCCATCGCTGCGGGTCCAACCCCAACTCCCGGCGCCGGCGCCACCTCCTCGCAAGTCCGCTTCGGTGACGCACCTGCCGACAGCGTAATCGCCTTTGAAGTGTCCGTATCTTCGTTGTCACTCACGCCAGCTGGCGGTGGCGCCGCGATCGCGGTCCCCGTCCCGGCCAACAACCGCATCGAACTGACACACGCTTCCGGAAAATTTGAGCCATTCATCGCCGGCAATCTGCCGCCGGGCACGTTCTCTGCCGCAAACCTCACCTTGGTCAATTCTGAATTCACATTCCTGAGCAGCACGGGCACCGCAGTCCATATCAATGGCCCGGCCAGCTCTTCAATCAGTGT
>DATCAX010000061.1:0-3163 GCA_036512375.1 Candidatus Angelobacter sp.
TCAGGCGCTCCGGCATTCTTTTCACGACAACGGGTCTGCTATTGATGTCCATATCTCCTCGCAACAACCATGTTAGGGAACTTGTGTGATGCCTCAGTGTCACAGGCGGAAGTTTCATATCCGGCAGCGGTACCAAGCGCCGGCGATGTTTTCCGAAGCGTGGTCTGCAAATCGGATTGACGAGCTTTCGTGCTGGCAAAGATGCCATGGAACGCCATCCGTGGCAGATACGTCAGGACTTCCGCCGCGCTGCTCATCAGTCTTTTACCGGGCGCCACCGATACGGAAGCCATGAGCTTGGGGTCAACGATGGTGATAGTCATATCGCGCTGCAAGTTAACGATCCTGCCCATTCCTGCAATCGAATGGGAAAGATCAAGCCCTGCTCCAATGTAAGAGAACGGAAGAACCGTGGAATTTTCAATGACCGTGCCGCAATCAACCTCAGCATGCCGCTCAACCGAACTGCACCGGGTAATCACTGCGCCCGAGCGAATGCGCGCCATAGAGCCAATGAAGGCGGGTGCAAGAACACGCGCACCCTTTTCAACCATGGCTCCGGGGGCAGCCCATACGCCAGGTTTGCTTTCTTTGCCTGCCGGGCAGGTTTGCGTCTGCCGCGTGAGGATATCAATGGCAAATTGCCGCAGGTCGCGCGGAGTGTCCAAAGAATTCAAATACCCGTCGTGTTGCAGAAGAGGACACTCACTGCGGCAGTGCAAGAGCTGGGTGCGGAAAAGCGAAGCTGCGTCATTTCGGCGCGACGCGCTGATGCAGAAAATTTCCAGCGGCTGCCCGCCCGATGCCATCCGGGTGACCCGTTCCTGACGATCAAGATGAAACTGGACCAGCCTCTCAAAATCGGCTTCAACGTAAGCCCCAAGGCGGATCAGCACTACCAGTTCAGCGCCGCTTTGCGCCATGTCATTGAATACAGACTCGGCGGTTTTCCAGAAACGATCAGGAGAAGCAGAGACGCAGGTGACATCTGAAGAAAGGCCAGAGTTGCGAACACCTGAAGGCGCCGCAGTTTCAACGACCGCGCTTACAGACGAAATGCCGTATTGCTGGAGCCGCTCCGCCATGCGCTGGAGCGTGCTCTTTCCCACTACGTCCAGAGTTGCCAGTGACGCTTCGTGCACCTGGCTTCCCTCTACATTGTGCTCTGAATTGGCCAGCAATAGCCCGCGGATATCCATGATTCCTTCACCTATCAATGTCCTGCATGGCACACTCGATGGCGTGGAGAAATCAGAAGAGGAGAGAAACCCAACTGAAGTAACGAGGCCGCAAACGACTATCGATACTACCTAACCCTGGGGAACCCTCTGGACTGAAATCCGTGCAGACCACTAATCACTTGCACGCCGCCAGCAGAACACTGCTTTAAAAATTACCTTCAAATGAAATACACTGCCTTGTTTGGGCAGCAGTGTTGGAATAGATGTGAATGTACCTTCTGGTGTTGTAAGGCCAGAGCACCTGCTCGAATTTTTATTTTCTCTACCTTCTCTACCCTACGTTGCTAAAATTTGCATATGTCGAACGTAAAGACCGTCTATTTCTGCCGGATTGATTCTTTGGTAGTAGGGCCTTTGCTGCTGGCCGCCACCGACAAAGGCCTGCGATTGGTCCAATTCTTCAGAGGCACGCTGCCGCCGCCCGGTAAAGACGAAGTGTGGATTGAATCGCCAGAACATCTCCGGCCCTATCAGTCAGAGCTGGAGGCCTACTTTTGCGGAGATTTGCGCGCTTTCACCTGCAAACTTGATCTGATTGGAACACAATTCCAAAAAGACTGTTGGCAGGCGCTGCTCCAGATTCCCTACGGTAAAACGTGCTCATACGGAGATATTGCCGAGGCAATTGGACGGCCGCAGGCTTTTCGGGCAGTGGGCCAGGCGAATCATGACAATCCCATTGCCATCATTGTGCCCTGCCACAGGGTTCTGGGCGCAAATGGCACGCTCACGGGTTACGGCGGCGGCCTTACTACGAAAGAAAAACTACTTCAGTTGGAGGGCGCCGCATTCCGTCAGCCGTCAACATCTTCCGCAAATTCTCGGGGAGGGCCAGCCAGCCTTCCTCCCCAGGCAAGTTTTGAGTACTAAAATCTCATTACTGTTCAGGGGCACTACCGTTGCGGCGGCTTTGAGTTCGGAGGTGGTGTTCCTTTACCGGGTTCTGGGTTGTTAGCGGGATTCGTCGTGTTGTGGCGATCGGTCCCGTTATCCGGCGATGACGGTGAAGCCTTTTCAGTTCTTCTGCCAATCGTGAGCTTGTTGACCAGCTTTTTGCTGCCTGCATAGGACTGAACGATCCGTGTGGCTGTGATCTTCTCCTTATTGGTTCGCACGGCTCCGGCCAGTTCGACAGTATCTCCAGCCACATTCACGCGAGCGCTGTCGCCAGTCAGCGTAGGCTCCTTGCTCAGGGCGTTCTGAATCTGGCTTTGCAGATCTGAATCAGTCATGGCGCTTACGCCGCCGGCGGAATCCTGCACATCAGGGCTCTGCACGGTGCTGGAGGTTGCGGTGCCAGCCACTCCTCCTGCAGTTGAAGGCGCGGTAGCAGAGGGTACCGGGGTTCCGGCTTTGCTTTGGCCGCCATCCCCAATTCGGGTTGCCGGGGTATTGGGATTAACTGGCGGCGCTTGCTGCTGTTGCTGTGTCGCCTGGGCAGTCACGCCCACCACGCACAACACAAGCCCAAAGCCCAGAGCATAGAGGGGAATTCTCATTGATCACTCCACAACAATCAAGAATGTCGACGTCAGGTCGGGATGATTTAGACAAACCGACCCCAGAATTTCTAGAGCACGTTTCGGGCCACGATGGCTAGCTCCATCGTTACCAGCGGTTCAGCAACCCCTTAAAAACTATGGCTTTGGCGGACTGGCTGCATAAGAATCAATCCGACTAGAAAGCACTGTCCCGCGAGATACTCACATTGAGTATCCACGTACGTAAGTAGGGAGTTAGGTTCTCACCCTGTAGATAAGCTCGAATTCAGACGGCATTCGGCGGTAAACTCAAACTTATGGCCCATACGCACCCGCATCCACATGCCCCGTTGAGCGCCAAAGCTCTGCGCTACTCGCTTGCGGCTACGTTTGCGTACGTGCTGATTACGCTTTTTGCCGGGATACGGGCCCATAGTCTGG
>DATCAX010000062.1:0-2637 GCA_036512375.1 Candidatus Angelobacter sp.
TAGCAACTACAAGCACGCCGACCACGGTTACAACTCAAGTTTCGGGGATAAAAATTATTACAAGCAGTCTTACCGCCAGGCTTACGAGAATGGATATCAACAGGGCTACAACGGTGGCGGCGGCTGGCGCCGGTACTAAAAGCACAGGAAGCGGAAAAGCCATGCAGCGATGCATGGCTTTTTTGTTTGTCATAAGTTGAACGACGCTCACGCAGAAGACCTGCCGCAGTTCGTCGTCTTCAGCCGCATTCCGCACCCATTGATTGCTCAATAGCTTTTCGATTGCCTTTGTTGATACGCGGTGCCATACTCCCATAAGCAGATTATGGGTAAAGCTGGCTGGAGAGCGCTTATGAGCTGGACGGCGGGAACATGGTTGCGGGTGAAGGCTTTGCTACTGCGGCGCAAGTTTGATCGCGATCTGGATGAGGAAATGGCATTTCATCTTGCCATGCGCCAGGAAAATCGTGGCCCAGGCGGAGCGCAACCGAATGACGAGCATGGGGCGCAAAGGCAATTCGGCAATGTGACCCGGATCAAGGAGGCTTGTCGAGAAATGAGGACTTTTATGTCTCTTGAATCCTTCTGGCAGGATCTGCGCTTTGGATTGCGCGGGCTGCGCAAAGCTCCTGGATTTGCCATGGTTGCGGTGGCAACGCTGGCTTTAGGAATCGGTGCCAGTACGTGGTGTTTTAACCTGGTGCGCCAGTGGGTATTGCAAGCTGTCACGTATCCTCATTCTGAGCGATTGCTGGTTGCCTGGGAGATCGACACAAAGAAGGGATGGACGGGGCAAGCTTCCGCGCCCGATTATCTTGACTGGCGTGAGCAAAGCCATGAGTTTGAGCGATTGGCTGCTTGGTCGCCACGGCAATTCAATTTGACTGGGATTGATGTGCCGGAACGGATTGAGGGAACTCGCGTAAGCCCGGAGTTTTTCCGCACGCTGGAAGTGGCTCCGATGATCGGCCGAGACTTCCGTCCGGAAGAAGGCCGGGCCGGACTGGGGCAGGTGGCGCTCATCAGCTACGGGTTCTGGCACGAACGGCTCAACAGCGAGCCGAATCTCAGCGGCAAGACCGTTCTGCTGGATGGCGAACGCTATACGGTGATTGGAGTAATGCCTGAGCGTTTCCATTTCACGCTGATGGGGCGAACCAGCATCTGGGTACCGCTGGTGCTTACAGAGAAGGAACGGGCAAACCGCGCTGCCGGGTGGCTGAATGTGATAGGCCGGCTGAAACCGCAGGTTACGCTGCATACGGCGCAACAAGCCATCAGCGCAATTGCGCAACAAATCGAGATACAGTATCCGGAATCGAATACTCATTCAGGAGTGTTGTTGCGGAGCCTTTCAGACGAGATCGGCCGAAACACCGGCAAGCAGGGAATCTATTCAGGTTTTGTCATAGGCATTTGTATTCTCTTGATTGTCTGCACCAACATTGCCAGTGTTTATCTGGCACGCGCGCTGCTGCGGCGGAAGGAAATGACTGTGCGCATGGCGCTGGGGGCGCGAAGGTTCAGGCTGGCCCGCCAGCTACTGGCGGAAAGTCTGTTGCTTGTCCCGGCAGCAGTTGGGCTCGGGCTTGGATTCTCTGTAGTTGGCGCCGATTGGGCAACCGCGGCCATCCCGTACGATAACCGGGGCTATCTGCCCAACTACGGGCAAATCCATATGGATTGGGCAACTTTCATCTACGCCACGGCGGTAGCGCTGATGAGTGTTTTGTTGTTCACACTTGCGCCCATGATGGAGACCACCAAACTGGATCTTACGGGCTCGCTGAAAGAAATTACTGCTGCAAGTTCAACCAGCCTGGCTGGCCGCAAATTGCGCAGAGCACTGGTGGTGGCTGAGATTGTTCTAGCACTGGTGGTTCTGGTACCCGCCGGATTGATGTCAAAGTCATTAACAAATCGCTTCAAGGAAAATCCGGGCTTCGAACCGGACCACGTGCTTACAGCAAAGATGAACCTGCCAGTGGGGAAATATCGCGAACCGGCGCAGATGTGGACTTTTGATCAACGCTTGCTGGTCCAACTGCGGGCTTTGCCGCAAGTCCAGTCAGCAGGCCTGAGTGTCTCCATCCCATTTGGGCATTCGTATGGAGGAGCTGAATTATGGATCGAGGGCCGTCCTGCGCCCAAGCCTGGAGAAGTGCCCGGGATGGCGATCACCTCCGTTACTCCTGGATACATGTCCGCACTGGGTCTGCATCTGGTCCGCGGACGGTTTATCAGCGAGACGGATGGCGCCGCCAACCCGGGAGTGATCGTGATCAACCAAACGCTAGCGCAGCGCTACTTTCCCGATGACCCCGTGGGGCATATCATTCGCCTGAGCCGCGAAGATGTGATCCCACGCACCGTCGTGGGAATTGTGAAGGACATAAAAACCTCAGGCATGGACGAAGAAGCGAGGAACCAAAGTTACATTCCCATGGCGCAATCGCCGAACCGATCAGTATCTGTGGTGATGCGCACCACGGTAGAACCGCTTTCCCTGGTAACAAGCCTGCGCGAGAGCGTAAAGGCGGTCGATCAGGACCAACCTATCTCTGACATCTTGCCACTGGCGCAAAGAATCAGCGATCAGGAGGCGCCCTATCTAATTTTTGCGAAGTTCACCGGCGG
>DATCAX010000063.1:0-9119 GCA_036512375.1 Candidatus Angelobacter sp.
CAGCAAGCCGAACAGAGTGGTGAACTTGATGACCGGGTTGAGAGCCACGGATGACGTGTCCTTGAACGGATCGCCTACCGTGTCGCCGACGACTGTGGCATCGTGCAGGGGGGTGCCTTTTTGCTTCAGGACGACCTCCACCACTTTCTTCGCGTTATCCCATGCTCCGCCGGCATTGGCCATGAAGATAGCCTGATACAAGCCAAAAATCGCAATGGACATCAGGTAGCCGATGAAGAAGTAGGGTTCAACAAAAGCAAAGGCCAGCGTGGTGAAGAAGACTGTAAGGAAAATGTTGAACATGCCTTTCTGCGCGTACTTGGTGCAGATTTCCACCACCTTCTTGCTGTCCTCGACTGATGCCTTTTCCACGCCTTCCAGCTTGATGTTTTTCTTGATGAACTCCACTGCACGATAAGCGCCGGTGGTCACCGCCTGAATGGACGCGCCGGTGAACCAGTAGATGATCGCGCCGCCAGTGATCAGCCCTAGAACGAACGGAGCATGCAGCAGCGAAAGGTTTTCCGTATGGTCTTTAAGACCGTTCGTCAGGCCCATCATGATGGAAAAAATCATCGTGGTGGCACCGACAACGGCGGTGCCAATCAGCACCGGCTTGGCTGTTGCCTTGAAGGTATTTCCTGCGCCGTCGTTCTCTTCCAGCAAATCTTTGGCTCGGGCAAACTTCACGTCGAAGCCAAAGTCTTTCTTAATCTCAGCGGCAATGTTGGGCACCTGCTCAATCAGTGATAGTTCATAGACTGATTGCGCGTTGTCAGTCACAGGGCCGTAAGAGTCCACAGCAATGGTTACCGGGCCCATGCCCAGGAATCCGAAAGCCACCAGACCGAAGGAGAACACGGCCGGAGCCAACATGGCGGCGCCCAGTCCCATGGTGCTGAAATAAAATGCTGCGCCCATCAGGATGACCATGCTGATGCCGAGCCAGTAAGCGGAGAAATTGCCCGCCACCAGACCGGAAAGGATGTTGAGTGATGCGCCGCCTTCTTCTGATGACGTCACCACTTCTTTCACGTGCGAAGAACTCATCAACGTGAAAACTTTTACCAGTTCGGGAATGATGGCTCCGGCCAGCGTGCCGCAGGAGATGATCGAGCCCAGTTTCCACCACAGGGTGTCGTCGCCGCCCAGCGTGGGAATCATCAACTTGGAGACGATGAAAGTCAGGATGATGGAAACGATGGAGGTAATCCAGACCAGCGAAGTCAGCGGGGTCTCAAAGTTCATCACATCGGAATCGCTAAAACGGGCCTTGGCCCAGGCTTCGTTGACGAAGTAAGAAACCGCGCTGGAGACGAGCATCATGATGCGCATCACAAAGATCCAGACCAGCAATTGCACCTGTACCACGGGGTCATGGACGGCAAGCAGGATGAACGTAATCAAGGCCACGCCGGTCACGCCGTAGGTTTCAAAGCCGTCAGCGCTGGGGCCAACTGAGTCGCCTGCGTTGTCACCGGTACAGTCGGCAATCACGCCAGGGTTGCGGGCGTCGTCTTCCTTGATCTTGAAAACGATTTTCATCAGATCGGAGCCGATATCGGCGATCTTGGTAAAGATGCCGCCGGCAATACGCAGAGCCGCCGCGCCCAACGACTCGCCGATGGCAAAGCCAATGAAGCACGGGCCTGAGTAGCTGCCCGGAATGAACAGAAGGATGCAGAGCATGATCAAAAGTTCAACACTGATCAGCAGCATTCCGATACTCATCCCGGCTTTGAGCGGAATCGCGTAAATCGGGTAGGGCTTGCCGCGCAGTCCGGCAAACGCCGTTCGGGAGTTAGCGAAGGTGTTCACCCGGATGCCGAACCATGCCACGCCGTAACTGCCGGCGATTCCCACCAGGCTGAACGCCAGGATAATAATCACCTTGCCTGCGCCGTATTCGTGGTGCAGGATGCCGAAGTACAGCACAATCACCACGGCAATAAACGCTTCAAGAATCAAAATGAACTTGCCTTGCGTCACCAGATAGGTTTTGCAGGTTTCATAAATCAGTTCAGAAATTTCCCGCATGGAGCGGTGCACCGGCAGGTTTTTGAGCTGCACGTAGATCATCAGGCCGAAGAGCAGGCCGAATGCGCAGAAGATTAGTCCAATGGCCAGAAGCTTGTAGCCGGTAATGCTGTTGTCCAAGAAGGAGACCTGGCGCATGTCCGGCAGCGTCAGGTTAGCTTCGCCGCCGCCGGCTTCCGGTGCGGGTGTTGCTGGAGCGGTGGCGTTTTCCTGGGTTGCGGCGGCAGTCTGCGGATTGACGACGGCAGCAACCTGCGAAGATGGTGGCGCGGCCTGCCCCTGCTGGGCAACTGCCATGGGAAGGGCGAATGCTAGAACGGCCAACACGGCCACCAGCGCCAGGGTCCGGCGCGAGCGGATTACGCGGCCCATCAGGCCCGTTGCGAGCCAGGTGTGCATATGTAAATCCTCCAAAGAGTCTAAATGTGGACTTTTATCGATTAACCACGTTTTACCGGCAATTCCAGAAATGCGCTTCCACATCAAGAACAAGTGGTTTGAGGCTTGGCCGCGTTGGAATCATTGACTGGCCCTTGCAGAAGCCCCTGCTCCCGCCTGCTGGCCCGTCCCAGTAAAACTCGCTTTTATAACATGTTAGGGAAAGAAGATCAATCGCGCAACCGGAGCAGTAGGCGATTTCTTTAGTCGTGCCTCAGATGTGCTTCTCTGTGCGGAAGAGGAAGACGTCGGCAGGCTAATATGCCTGTACGATGTGACTCTCATGCTCTTGCGAGTACGCCTAGCAGGAACGGCAAGGATCAGTTCCATGATATCTCTCGTCGATAAAAGGGCGTGACACGCGCTTAAGTGCTTGCATTCGTTTCCTTCGTGTACGACGAATCAACGGCGAGACCGCTAAACTCAGTGGATCCATGGAATCAGAGGCCGGCCCAGCGCCGCTTGTACGAAGGTTGCTCCCACGGTCACGCTCACAGCGATCGCCAATGTTCCGACGGCCATCCTGCGGTGCTTTACCGGCAGAACTGGCGCCATCTGCGCAAGGATGTAAGCAAACAACGGCACAATCTGAATGGCGTGAATGGCGATGAAGTGCGCAATGCGCAGATCGCCGCCAATGACGCTCCAGTTCACAAAGGGAAGGCCAGGACCGCCATCGGCAACGCCAACCGTGTGTGAACCTCGGGCGAGCATGTATCCGCCAATCGCATTGCCAGCCAGGAAAATTACAATGCTATAGCGGATTGCGGAGACCATTGGCCAGTCAACAAAATCCGTGCGCACGCGATTGGCGCAAAACAAAGCCAACATCCAACATACGATTCCCGTGTTGACCATGACCATGCTGTTGGTCATCTGGGCAAGGGAAGTATCGAGCAGGGAATGACCGGCAAGGTGGTAAGCGCTGCGCCACGCCTGCGCCGCCAGACTCAGGATTTCCAGGGAAACGCTCGCCGCAATCGTGCGCCGGGCCAGCGTGAGCTGCCACTTGGGTATCTGCAACGCCAGCAATAGAAGGCTGACGGTTGATGCAAACGTGGAGAAAGACATGGAGAACTTGATGGGCTTGATCCACGGATTCACAGCCGTGGCCGCCGGCGCAAACATTGCCAACGCCGCAAAAACGGGTACTACCAGCAGAAGGGCCCAGCCCAACCGCGAAAGCACGCGGTCATTGGCATCCAGTTCGCGGAAGAAGCTGCGAACGGCGGAGGGCGATGCAGTTTGCCCAACCGCGCGCATGAATCCAGAGAAATAGTCGGCAGCGGCTGGGACCTCCACGCGTGAAGCCTGCGGCTCTGACCATTCGCCAACTCGCGTCGATACAGTTTGCTGCCTGAGCGTGGTTTCCCTGAGTTGTTTCATAGCTTCTTCCTCTCCCTCTCTTTGCTGTGAATCAGGCAGGATTTTTGGACGAACGTCTCCCCACGCATCCGCAAAGTGATTTGCGGCGCGAAAAGCCGGCCCTGTATCCACTTGCTACATGGCGGCTGCGAATGTTGATGGGGAAGTAAAGAGGTGGGTTTCGAAAGCATTGGCAACGGCGCATTATTCTGCGCTATGCGCTTTGCACGCGAATCCCTGCCACTCTTGGGTGCCCTATACAACCAGCCCGCGTAGCCTGATTGCCCGGAGCGGGAACTTTGAGTGAAATAGGCTGTCCCTATGGACCAAACCAAGGGCAGCTTGTTACTAAAGTAATCCGCCGAACAAAGACAGGATGAGCTAACTGGATTAGAGCAGAGTTGGAAGGAGATTAGACTTTCTCAGAAACGCAGATATTTTGATGTCACCGATAGTCTGCAGCTATGAAGCAAGGTTCATATCTTATGATTGCTGCCATAGCCTAAAGAGATCGGGATACGTTGAAATTCAATTTTAGTCATAGCTTTTAAATATGGCAGAGTTTCCATTCCGGTGTCGATTACAGTGTCAGTTTCGGGAGTTCCGCCCAGGAACCAACCGGTGAAATAGGCCAACGGCGCTGCAAACATCACAGGCTTTTACTCCAGTTCAATATCGCCGGATCCGGTGTGCAGGTCCAGCAGCACGCCGCCATTGCCCACCTTGCCCTGGATATGGTTTCTGGCCAGCGTGCCCTGCGTGGTCACCTGATGGTTGTTGAGCTTGAGCGTTCCCGAAGACGTGCGCGCATCGATGTTGAAAGACGCTTGTGTGGGAACTTTCAGCGTGATGTTGCCGGAGCCGGCGCCCAGCCGCCAGTCAGAGGTGGGCTCGCCTTCAGCCTGGATATTGCCGCTGCCGGCGTCAGCCCTCAGGCCGCCCTTCACTCCGTGTAGGTTGATATTGCCTGAGCCGGTTTGTGCCTTCACACTGCCACCTGCACTCTGCCGTATGTCAACGTCACCACTGCCCGTGTTGGCGAACACGTCACCAGCAATGTCGTCCGCATGGATATTGCCGCTGCCCGTATCCGCGTACAGAATGCCCTTCACCGAATTGATCTTCAGGTCGCCCGACCCTGAACTGACCCGCGTCTCCGCTGACATGCGGTCCACCGTAACGTTGCCAGAACCAGTCTTCGCGGTCATGGGTAGTTGTAGCCCGCTGATCGTCTGATCGCCCGAACCGGTGTGGGAGTTCAGCCGCGTCTGTGGTGGGACCGTAACGTCGTAATCGATGGAGATGTTCCTCGTCAGGTCGCGATCTTCAATCCTGCCAATGCGGATGGTGTTGCCCTGCTGCACAACCGGCGGGTTCTGTTCGATCTTATGAATCCGTTCGTCTATGTTTCCGCTGCCGAACAGCCATGAGGTACCGTTATTGCCATGGATTTTCGCAGTCACAGAAACCGTCCCCGCTCCGCCTTGATGGACGTTAATGTTTCCTGAACCGGAGCTCACTTCTAGTTCCACTGTCCCATTGACCTGCAGGGTACGTTCAAAATGGCCGGTTGTGGCGGCCTTCAGCGGAAGAACCATTAGTGGAAACACGCAAATCGCCAGTGCTATAAGTTCGACTGATTTCATCTCGCCTCCAAAAGTTCACAGTGTGATTATTGCAGGATAACCTGTTGGCCTTCTTTCAGGCCGGTAAGCAATTCGGTTTTGGATCCGTTGGAAATTCCCACAGTGACGTCCAGTTTCTTGCGTCCATCTTTCGCATTTGCCTCAGGTACCTCGACGGACGCCTTGCGATCTTTGTCGTAAATCAGTGCGCCTTCCGGGACCATAAGAATCCCCTTATGTTCTTCCAGCAGGACCTCGGCGTTGGCTGTCATTTGCGACTTCAGCTCGCCCTTTGAGTTGTCAATGGAAACTCGTACTTCAAACGTGGTGACATTGTCCTTTTCCACGCCCATCGGGGAAATCTTGGTTACTTTGCCGGAGAACGTGCGGTCTTTGTAAGACTCAACCTTGATCCGCGCTGCCTGTCCGATATAAACCTTGCCTATATCGGACTCGTCCACCTTGCCTTTGACATAAACTTCGCGGGTGTCGCCCAGCGTCATTACCAGAGTGGCGGAAGAGCCCAGCACCAGGATCGAACTTACGGCGGTGCCTACTTCGACGTCCCGCGAAAGCACAACGCCATCAATCGGTGACACGATGGTTGAATTCTGGTACTCCCGTTCTATCTGCGCCAGCAAGGCCCGCGCCTGGGCGACCTGAGCTTCCGCCTGTTTCAATTTTGACGTCGCGGAAATCACGTTCGCCTTGCCCAATTGCTGCTTGTTGACGGCCATTTCATAGTTCTTTTGCGCGTCGTCCAGCGCCGATTCAGACACCACGCCATCCTTAGCCATTTTCTGTGCGCGCTCGTAAGCCCGCTTCAGCATAGGAAGGTCCGGGCCCTCAGCATCCACTTTAGCGCGCTCAAGATCGGCTTCCGCGGCGCGGGCAGCGGCTTCTGAAGCCTGCAGTGAAGCCTTCTGCTGATTCACCTGGGCCAGGATCTCTTCCTTGTCCAGTTCAGCCAATACCTGATCTTTTTTGACCTTTTCTCCATAGTCCACCAGCAGCTTTTGCACGATTCCGCTGGCTTTAGACTTTACTTCAACCTTGGTAATGGGCTCAATTTTGCCCGTCGCCACCACGCTTTTTGCCAGATCGCCGCGTTCCACCTTTGCGAGTTTGGAAGGGTCAATTTTTGTGCTGCCGCGGGTTGCCGCCACTAGCCCAACAACAATCACCACGATGATTGCGAATGCGCTCAATATATAAATGGCCCGTTTGCTCTTTTTCTTGCCGTTTGCCATAAGAAAAGACCCTCTTGAAAGTGTGTCGCTTATAAATACGTCAGGTGCGGGAAAGAAGTTCCTTGAAAGGATTACCTAGCTCTTTTGCAACACTTTTTAGACCTGTTGTCCCGGAAAAAGATAGCAAACCCATGGCCGCATTGGCCTTTTGGCCATTCTGCCTTAAGGCTCCGGCAGTATATGATTGAAGGCCATGGTCACCCTGGTCCTCCTCAGGATCATCTTGGTGGTTCTCCTTGTGGCAGCGAACGCCTTTTTCGTTGCCGCGGAGTTCGCCATGGTCAGCCTTCGAGACACACGAATCCAGCAGTTGATTGAGCAGCGCCGTATCGGCGCCCGTACCGTCCGCAAAATTCAGCAGCGCCTCGATGAATTTCTTCCCGCGGTCCAGTTCGGCGTCACTCTGGCCAGCCTGGGACTGGGCTGGGTGGGTGAGGGAACCCTGGCCGCAATCATTATTCCGTGGTTAAGCAACATTCCCTACGCCCGGATTTACGCCCATGGAATTTCTGCCGGGCTGGCCTTCGTCGCGATTACCTACTCGCTCATTATCCTGGGTGAACTTGTTCCCAAATCCCTCGCTCTGGAACGTGCGGAACGTGTCGCTCTGGCCGTCGCCGGACCCATGGATGCCTTCATGACCATCTCTCATCCTTTCCTGATGCTCATGAACCGCTCCGCCAACCTCGTGTTGCGTGGCTTTGGTTCCCGCCTGCGTCGCGATGGCGGCGCTCACTCCGCCGACGAACTAAAGTTGATCGTTACTGCCAGCCGCCGCCTCGGTCTGTTGCCTGAAGCCGAGGAAGAGATGATTCATCGCGCCTTGGAAATGGGTAACATTACGGTGCGCGAAATCATGGTTCCCCGGCACAAAATCTTCTCTCTTCCTGCTGACATGCCGCTGGAAGAAGCCATGGTCAAGGTCGTGGAAGAGCAGCACTCGCGCGTTCCTGTTTACGATTCTGAAAAAGGCCGGGAAAACATCGTTGGCCTGCTCTATTCCAAGGACCTTTCCCGCTTAATGCAGGTCCGTCTCTCTGCCGGTGACCTCTTTGCCCAGCGTACTGGCGATATAAAAGTCCGTCACATCATGCGTGAAGTCCTCTTCGTTCCTGAAAGCAAAACGCTCGATCATCTTCTGGTCGAATTCCAGAAACGCAAGCGTCACCTCGCCGTAGTAGTCGACGAATTTGGCTCCATCAGCGGCCTGGTCACCGTGGAAGACGTGCTGGAGCAGATCGTCGGCGAACTGGAAGATGAATTCGACGTCGCTCAGCGTCCCGCAGTCTCCCTGGCCTCAGGCGTCGTGGTGCTGGAGGGAGGCTTCAACCTGCGCGACCTGGAAACTCAATATGACATCGCGCTTCCCCGCGAAGAAGGCTTTGAGACTCTGGCCGGCTTCGTGATGTCCCAACTCGGCAAAATCCCCAAGGGCGGCGAACGTTTAGACCACGATGCCCGCCGCTACACCGTCCTCCAGATGGATGGCCATCGCATCGTCCGAGTTAAGATCGAAAACCTCAACCCACCGGCGCCGCTGGAACAGGCAATCTAGTTTTTTCTTAATCCCGAAGCGAAGCGAGGGTTTTTTCTGAAATCCCGACCCTGAGCTTGCCGAAGGGGAGGGATCCCTATACGCACCACTCTCTGTCCCTGCCAACCTTGCTCTATTTGCATCTGAAGACGGCCGTTGTTCGCTCTGGCTTCCGATTCGTGTTCATTCGCGTTAATTCGCGGCTAAATCCTCCTCCTCCGTGTTCCTCTGTTTCCTCTGTTTTCCTCCGTGTCTCCGTGCCTCCGTGGTGAGATTTTCCGGTGTCCCGGCTCACCCAATCTCCTTGATCGCACTGCTCAGTTCAATCACCTCCAGCGGGCACTCTGCCCAGTTATGCTTCCAGCACACGATCAGGCCGCATTTGTCCGGCCGATGCTTATGCAGTAGAAAATTCCTGCTCTCATATTCAAACTCAACCTTTTCCAGCTGCCACAAGCCCGGCTCCATCTCCCGCAGGGCCTCGCAATCCGGAAACTCAGTCTGTATCCTCAGCACCACAAAGCCCAGCTTCCGCGCCACCGCCCCAAACAGAAACACCACGCCCTGTTCGTTGGTCGGCGCCAGCATCAGGTGGGCATCCACCGTCGGAGGCCCATATACCGGCTCGCCCTTCTTCAGCCCCGGCCGTAAAATCCTCTGCGTGCTCCACTTTGAAGTCGCTGGGGCTGCACGTTGCCCCTCCAAATGCCTCGCCACCACTTCCAGCACATCTTTGCCGTCTCCTTCCAGGCCATGCTCGCGCGCATACTGTGCCATTCCGGCGGCCACCCGCGGCCATGCCCCAAACTGCCTCATCAGCGGTTTCAGACTGTAGCGGCTGTGCAGTCCGTACTCCGCCACGGTCGGCAC
>DATCAX010000064.1:0-3066 GCA_036512375.1 Candidatus Angelobacter sp.
GGGAAAAAATCCCATCTGGTATTGCGGCCACAATCTATTATCGATCTCCTTCTGATTGACCGGCCAGAGCTGCATGTTTGCGGGCAGGACCGGTGGGCCGCCCTTAGGAGGAGACTGCCCCTTATAGGGCGCCGAGTTGTCATAGTTTTTGACGAGCTGTCTCTGCAGCCCCTGCCAGGCGGTCGGCATGTCTGTCCAATAGGTTGGCGGGCCAGCTGTTTCGCACGCAGAGTAGAACTGGTTGATGGCCGTCTGACCGTCAGGGGTTAGAGCACCCTGGGCAGGGCGGATGAAAAGCAGCACATTGTCGCCCGTGGTATTGGGAGTGGTATGCGTGCCGTGGAAGTGGACGTTTACGGTACTGGAACCGTGGAGGCAGTTCGGCATTGTGTCACCGTTAAGGTTTGACGATTTGCCTCCTGAACCGGCAAAGGTGATATCGCAGCCGTTGGCCTGATCGGTATCGCCACGGTCGAGCGAGTTGATGAAATGCTGAGTATTGATCAGATTTTCAAATTGGATCTCAATCCAATCACCTACTCTGGCCCGAAACGTCGGGCCCGGGATGGGATCGCTTTTAGAAAAAAGTGGATCTTCCGGCCCAGGCTTCAACAGGCTGCGACCATGGAAATATCGCATGGGCTGCGTCGCACAGCGTGGAGTGGTTCCCGTGTCCCACATCACTCGGGTATTGTTATCACTCAACAGAAGTAAAGCTTTTAGCCGTCCGCCTTCGCTCTTGATCTCCGGCACGGTGAGAAGCCCCTGGCCTGCCAGGGGACTGGGGCAATTAACGATCTGCGGTCCCTGTGCCGTGGCGCGAGGAGCGGAGACGAGGAGCAGTAGAAGCCCGCAGCCTGCAAGCAAAGCGTTGATTTTATTCTGCACGTGCGCTCGAGCTCCCCGCTGGCGGCCGCGCTCATTCCTCTTGTCATCGTGAGTGGAATCGACGTTTACAGCCTGACACTTTGTCATTACGCATTTCCTTTCTTGCGGCGTTCTGCACGGAGATCGCCTTGAATGGGACAGAGTCTTGTGTGCGGCATCATTCCGCGGGGTCATTTGCTGGGTAGGGCCGCTGACGGCGTTATCACCTGGATTGTGCCTTTTACGTCCGGATGCAGGGAGCAGAAGTAGTCGATGTTCCCCGCCGCAGTGGGGCTGAATGCGCTGGAAGTAGAGTTGGGCGCAATCTGATTCGGCATAAAAAAAGAAGTATTCCCTGCCACGCCGGGCCAATGCGGTACAGAATCGTTGTTGGCCCACACAATGTTGTCCCCTGGCTGCACTTTCGGCAGTGGATTCGGACTAAAGTTTGCATTCGGCGGTTTGGTTACGTTTGGATTGATATTGATGAGCCATTGAAAAGGCATGTTGCGAATTCCTCCTTGCAATCGTTCCAGCCGTGTTTGAAAGATGAAAACATCAGTCTTCGCCTGAAGAGCACGCGTCACAGCGAACCTTCCGCTGTGAGGAGTACTCCACAAAAATCCCCTCGCTCCCGCGCAAAGGCAAGTCTGCGGGAGTGGCGTCTAATTCTGTTGTTTTCTCCAAACCTGGAACTAGGTTCAGTGGAATCCGCCGACACATCACTCAACTACATTGAGGTCCGGTGGAGGAAACGACGAAAGTCGATTCCGGAAGCTGAACAATTAGGAGAAGACTAACTCTCGATTCGCTTTGCCGTCAATGGAAGAGTGATACAAATCATCAAAACACTTTCGCTGCTTCTCTATTCCTGCCCTGAGTGAGAAAAAATTTGCAGCACTGCAATCCTTAGCACTGCTTAAGCAGCAGTTATGTCGAGCATTTATTAAAAAATTTATATCTATGCGCTCGTCTTATGCGAACGGTTCCAATTCGGGAAGACATCTAAGATTTTTACTATTCGTAACATTGCAACGCTTGAGAAGTGATGTAAGCTGCAAAAAGAAGTCGGAAGATACTTTTATTCTGGAGCAATACGAACTGCTTAAGATTAGGGTCAGGCTTTGTCTCTCGCAAGATAATGGAAATGTTCGCCAAGTTTTAGATATGCCGCAAGAATCGTCTCTCTCTCATCTCTGGCAGTATCAAAGCTCCAAACTCAAAACATCCCTCTATCCTGGCTGTTCAGCGTGGTACTTGCGCTGAGGGCTTATCCATATCATGAACGGGCCGACAATGTGCAACTGAATCGGGAAAGAGAGGCAGCGTGCAGCCTGCGAAGACCATGCCCAAAGTGAACGTGTCCCGGGCGAGCGTTGATCAACTGAAACAGGAGTTGAGCGGCTACGTGTTGCAGCCAGGCACACCGGAGTACAACGCAGCAGTGCAGATTGATAACGGGCGGGTGCAGCAACAACCGACGATCATTGTTCAAGCCAGCGGTGAAAAAGATGTCGTCACGGCGCTGCGTTTCGCGCAGAAGGAAGGGCTCAGGCTCACGGTGCTGGGCGGAGGACACAGCGCAACCGGATATTGCCTGAACAGCGGTGGCGTGGTGCTGGACATGTCGCTGATGAAAGGAATGTCGCTGGATGCGAAGCAACGCACTCTTCGCGTGCAGATGGGCGCACTCTGGAGTGACGTCTATGCCTATATGATGAAATCCGGCACAGGCTTGATTCCGGTTGGCGGTGGCTGCCTTACCGTTGGCGTCCCTGGCTTTGTTCAGGGAGGCGGCTTTAGTTTTGCTTCCCGTTCTTACGGGATAAGCGCCGACAACCTGCTCTCTTTGAAAATCGTGACTGCCGACGGCGAACTCCGGCACATCTCCGAAGCCTCGAAATCCAAAGACGAACGCGATCTCTTCTGGGCATTGCGCGGCGGTGGCGGCGGCAACTTTGGCGTTGTGACAGAAATGGAGTTGCAGGTTCACAAGCCAAACACAGAAAAAATGTTTCTGGCCCAGATCCGTTATCCGGTGGAGCAGGCGCAGGACGTACTCGGTTTTTACAACGAATGGGTTGAGACGCTCCCGAACGCGATGGCGGTGTACGGAATATGGGGTCCATCGGCAGTGCCGGGAAATCCGTCAAAAATCGAGACCACGTTCGGCTTTACCGTCATCTTCAACGGCGAATT
>DATCAX010000065.1:0-4071 GCA_036512375.1 Candidatus Angelobacter sp.
GCCGCCGCCAAAAATTGGCGTTGGCGTTGGCGCTGGCGTGGGTGGTGGCTCTGGTGAAATCGCGTATTCGATCCGCGAACTGGATAGCACTACCTCTTACGCGAAGGCGCGCGAGAACAAAGCTGTACAGGCGCAGGTTGAATCGATTACCGAGCCAATGCGGAAATCATACGAAAGCGTGATCAAACAACTGCGGAACCAGAATGCGGTTGGCGTCGTAGTAGCTGTTAAGGGACACATCGTGTGGGCGGACACATTTGCCAGCAGCGCGTTGCTGGGGAAATATTGGCCCAAATTGCTGGATTCCTATGCGACTGAGGCTCTGACGGCGTCTGGCGCGCGCAGCGAAACCAGCATCCAAGAAGCACAGGGGTTCCTGGAGAATTGGCAGGCTCGCCATGAAGTGGTGGATAGCGAACCCGGACTGTATCGGCAGCGCGAGTTGGTAGGAGACAAATTCAAAGCATTTCAATTGACGTCATTGTTGGCGAAAGATGCGTTTGATCTGCACTTGAGCAAGATGGCGGACTAAGGCTTTGTCCGTAGAGTCGGCGAAAAAGTTAGGTTAGGAAACGTCAAGAACGAGCGTGTGCGGGCCTGCAAAACTGTTGCAGGCCCGAATTACTTTCGTCCTGTTACCTATGATTGAGGATAAATAAATATTCCTGCAACAAAGCCGATGGAATACGTGTCTAATAAAGCAAGAGAGTACAAAAGGTCGGAGGTGACCTATGGGAGAGAAATTCTCAGTGGCTGAAGTGGCGGCGCTTCGGAATGAGCTCCTGCAGGGTGGGCTCGATTCATTCCAGACAGCGGAACTTTTAAAAATGTTTCTTGCCGGGCGCGGGTACGGCGTGTCACCGGAATCGGCACTGGACGCGGCAGGCCGAATTGAATGTGCGAATTGCAACGTGGAATCGTTGCACAAAGAACTTGAGAGTTTGGCATTAGTGATGTAACCGCATCATGAACGCTGAAAGAGCCGGGCAAACCAGCCCGGCTTTTTTATTTCCCGAGCGCAGCGAGGGAACCCTATTGTTGCCGAAAAAATTTAGGACTGAACATCAATGGGAATGTCCCCGACTCCAATTTTCAGATTGATTCAAGCTAGTTGATAATGCTTGGTTACGATAGGGTTCCCTCGCTTCGCGTCGGGATTGCAGAAAAAGCTTATTCGTAATGCAGTGCTTCAACAGGATCGAGCTGTGCCGCGCGCGTCGCCGGCAGGGTGCCGAAGATCACTCCGACCAGCACCGCAACCACAATCGCGATGATGGCGGAGAGCCCGGAAATTGGAATTCGATACTCAGTAAGAAAGCGCACAGAAAACGGAAGAGCCAGTCCTAGGATGGTGCCAACGATTCCGCCGGCCAGAGAGATCAGGATCGCTTCGGTCAGGAATTGCAGGCGTATTTCACGGCTGGTGGCGCCGATAGCCTTGCGTATGCCAATCTCGCGAATGCGAGTACGCACGTTGGCCAGCATGATATTCATGATTCCCACGCCGCTCACGATCAGCACCAGCAGTGAGATTCCCAGAAGCATCAGCGTGAGCCCATTGGCTGCCCGGGAAGCAACCTGAAGCAACTGCGTGAGGTTTTCCACCCGATAGACCGAAGCGGCACGATGCCGCGATTGCAGAACTTGCTTTATCATATCCGTCGCGCGCGTTACTTCGCCCGCGTCAGAAACGGAAAAGAAGAGCTGCTTCACTGCGTCATTGCCGGTGAAATACCGAGCCACGTTATAAGGGATAAGCACGGTGTCGCCGGCAATTTCAGATTGACCAAAGGTTTCCACGCGCTCGCGAAACGTGCCGATGATCACGAACGGAAGACCGTTGATCTTGATGTCCTTGCCCACGGCGGCGCTTTGGCTTTGATAGACCCGCTGCGCAAACTGCTGCGTCACTGCCGCCACATGCGCCCGCGACATGGAATCTTCCTCGTCAAAGAATCGTCCGGCCAGAATTTCCAGATTGCGCACTGTTGAGTACTGCGTGGAAACGCCCAGGACCTGTATGTCACGTTCTTTGCCGCCACCCACGCTCACGCGGTCATGGATCTCAATCATGGGTGATGCTGCCTGAATGCCCGGCACTTCCTGCTGCACAGCCCTCAAGTCTTCCATCGTCAGGTCGTCCCTGTCGCCATTGATTACGGAGGAACCGCTGCCGCCTTCGTAATAGGCGTAAATAAGGTTGGCCCCGATTCCCTGGATCTGGTTCATGACGTACTGCTTGCCGGTCAGTCCAATCGTGACCACCACAATCAGGGAAGCCGTGCCAATCACCATGCCGAGGGCAGTCAGGGCAAAGCGCCATTTGCTGGTGCGGAAAGAGTCAACCGCAAGCGTAACGATCTCACTGAAGAGCATCGTGTTGCGCGCGGTTTCCACCAGCGGACGGGCGACCATAGAGTTATTGTACGTCTCCTGTTGCTTTGGCACTGGTTACTGAAGTCCGTTTGTTAATCCCGAGCGTAAGCGACGGAATCTGACGCCAAACCAAACGCAACGGGCCACGGACTCAATAGCGCCCTGATATTCAGCGCCCTGATATTCGATTCGCTTTCATCCCCTTCGATTCACGAACCCCACCCCGGTATCGCTTTCTTCACAAAAGCAAAGGCGGCAACCTGGGGTCGCCGCCTTTACGATTGACTACCTGTGTGTCTTACTCGGCTTTCTGTTCCTGTGCCGGCTTGGTGATGGCGATCGTCTCTCCCACATCGCCCACCTTGAAACGGGCAAAGCGCCGGACGGAGATGTTCTCGCCCAGTTTGCCAACCTTGCTGGCAATCAACTGATGGATGGTGATGCCGGGCTCTTTTACGAAAGGCTGGTCCAGCAGGCAAACCTCTTCGTAGAATTTTGACATCTTGCCTTCCAGAATCTTCTCCACCACGTTCGCCGGCTTGCCGGTGGCCGCAGCCTGGGCGCGATAGATTTCTTTTTCCTTCTCATAGGCCTCGGGCGTGACATCTTCTTTGCGGACAAACTTGGGGTCCGCCGCGGCAATGTGCATCGCAATGTCCTTGATCAGGTCTTTAAAATCGTCGGTGCGCGCCACAAAATCGCTCTCGCAATTGATTTCCACCAGCACGCCAATCTTGCCGCCAGCATGGATGTAGCTCGCCACCGAACCCTCGGTGGTGGTGCGGGCAGCTTTTTTGGCTGCCGTGGCAATACCCTTCTTGCGCAGCCAGATCAGGGCGCCTTCAAGGTCGCCTTTCGCTTCAGAAAGAGCGTTCTTGCAGTCCATCATGGGCGCGCCGCTACGCTCGCGCAATTCTTTTACCTGTGCTGCTGAAATGCTTGTGGTCTCTGTGCTCATCTTCTGTTTCCTTCACTTAAAACTTCGTTGTACAACATTTGACCCGCGTGGCTCTTCGCCTGACGCGGGCCGTTAATTCTTGTCGCTTCGCTCCAAAACCGCCTTGCGAAAATCTCTTAGCGGAAGTTGTTCTGCTCCTGAAGCTTGCGGCTCGGCGCGCAAGTCGGCCTCGCCGCGACCCAGAAATGCTCAGCTAATTGAGCGTTATATTCGGCACTAAACGGTCTTCGCCACATCCGCTTCCGGGACTTCGGCCGGTGTTGCCGTCTCTGATTCCGGGGCCTTGCGCACCTTGCCGCCCAGAACCTCTTCCATGTTCAGCTGTTCTTCTTCCGCCAGATCGGCGGAAGTTGGAGCTGACTTGGCAGCGGCAGCAGCAGCGCGCGCTTCACCTGCGGCGGCAGCGTCCGCCATTTCAGCGCCTTGCTTGTCGGTGGCAAACTGAACGCCCTCGGCAATTGAATCGGCGACCTTTGAAGCAAACAGGCGAATCGCTCTCAGAGCGTCGTCGTTGCCTGGGATAACCCAGTCAACTTCCGTGGGATCGCAATTCGTGTCCACCACGGCAACCACTGGAATGCCCAGCTTGCGGGCTTCTTTCACCGCAATGGCTTCTTTATTCGAGTCGATCACAAAGACCACGTCAGGCAGGCGCGTCATGGTCTTGATGCCGGCCAGGTTGGCCTGCAGGTGTTTGCGCTCGCGCTCCAGCTTGATAACTTCTTTTTTCGGCAGCA
>DATCAX010000066.1:0-3965 GCA_036512375.1 Candidatus Angelobacter sp.
CGGCGACTTTATCGGCGAGTTCCTGATTTTGTTGGGAACCTATCGTGCCCATGTCGCTATGGCCGCCGTGGCGGCCTGTGGGGTTCTTGCGGCAACTTTCTATGCACTCCGTTTTGTACAGCGCGTCTTCCAGGGACCGAACCTCCGCCCATGGCAATTGCCGGATCTGGCTTTTCGCGAGGGCCTGGTGCTGGGCACGATGATCGTTTTGCTGCTCTGGCTTGGTCTATTCCCTCAACCCGTTTTTCAAACTTTCGCGCAAGCTGCAAAGCACGCTCCCGCACTTTGGAGATGATCCATGACTGCCGTTGACTTGCTAGCCCTGTTGCCACTCCTGTTGGTCGCCGCGACTGCTGTCGTGATGCTTGGAGCGGTTGCTGTGGGCCGCAATCACGCGGTTGCATTCGGACTCACACTTGCCGGTCTGGCGGCGGCCTTTGGGTCAATATTCTTTGTTCCTATGCGCCAGGTGACGGCGCTGCTCGTCATCGACAGGTACGCTCTCTTCTTCTTCGGATTGATTCTTGCGGCCAGTTTTGCAGTGGCGCTGCTGGCGTATGGCTATCTGGAAAAGCGGGAAGGCAACAAGGAGGAGTTCTATATCCTGCTGCTGGTGGCGACGCTAGGCGCCATGGTCCTGGCCGCCAGCAGTCACTTCGCTTCGCTGTTTCTCGGACTCGAAGTCCTCAGCGTTGCGCTCTATGCTCTGATCGCCTATTTCGGCGATCGACCGCTTCCGTTAGAGGCAGGAGTTAAATATCTGGTTCTGGCTGCCTCTTCGTCAGCATTCCTCGTCTTTGGGATCGCCTTGGTTTATGCCGATCTCGGGACAATGGACTTCCGCCAGATGGCCCATCTTTTGGCTATCCGTGCAGACTTGAATCTTGGACTGCTCCTGCCCGGCACGGCGATGATCGTTACCGGCATCGGCTTCAAACTGGCCCTAGTGCCTTTCCACATGTGGACGCCGGATGTCTATCAGGGAGCGCCCGCGCCGGTGACCGCCTTCGTTGCCACTGTTTCCAAAGGGGGCATGTTCGCGCTGCTGTTGCGGTATTTCACTCAGTCTGGGATGGGCCAATTCGCACCCCTGCTTCTCGTGTTATCGATTATCGCCATCGCGTCTATGTTCACGGGCAACTTGCTCGCGCTCTTCGAAAACAATGTGAAGCGAATCCTGGCATACTCCTCCATTGCGCACATGGGCTATCTGCTTGTGGCCCTCGAAGTCGGCGGCGCCCTGGGCGCGAATGCCGTGGTGTTCTATCTCATGGCTTACTTCGTCATGACCCTGGGCGCATTCGCCGTGGTCACTTTGCTCTCCGGGCAGCAGCGCGACGCTGACCAACTCGAAGATTACCGGGGACTGTTCTGGCGACGGCCTGGAATCGCACTGGCCTTCACGGCTATGCTGCTTTCGCTGGCTGGTATTCCACTGACGGCAGGTTTCCTCGGCAAGTTCTACATCGTTGCCGCAGGCGCAGCCGAGGGAGCCTGGGCGCTCATCCTGATCCTGGTTATTACCAGCACCATCGGTCTCTTCTATTACCTGCGAATTGTGACAGCCATGTACCAGCACACGGTAGAGGGTGCTCTGGCTCTCGAACCGCTTCCGCGCCGTGCGCCGGCGGCAATCCTGGTTCTGGCCGTGCTCCTCGTAGTACTGGTCTGGCTGGGAGTTTACCCAACGGCCGTGGTCAATGTGATTCAATCTGCAACTCGCAGTTTGATCTAAAGACGAGATGCATAAGGGAGATGCCACCTTTCGGGGCACTCAAGTCTGCGGGAGACCACATTTTTCAATTGCCAAAACAATTCGGGGAATACGCTAACTCAAATGACGAGGTGATGCATGGCTACAGAGAGAGCACGAGAGTTGAAGCGGATTCCCATCGGCATTGAAGCAACTGGAAAGCGCAAGGAAACAGACTCGATGGGCGAGATCGACGTTCCGGCAAATCACTACTGGGGAGCGCAGACGGAACGCGCGCTCATCCACTTTGCCATTGGCAATGAGCGTCTTCCCAAGGAGGTATTTCACGCTTATGGATACGTGAAGAAGGCCGCGGCGCATGTGAATGCAGCGGCTGGACTCCTCGAACTGTGGCGGGCAAATGCTATCTCCGCTGCCGCCGACGAAGTGATAGCCGGTCACTTGGATAGTGAGTTCCCTCTGTTTGTATGGCAGGCCGGATCGGGAACACAGACAAACATGAACGTCAACGAAGTGATCGCTAACCGCGCAATTCAATTTCTTGGTGGAGAATTAGGGAGCAAAACTCCGATCCATCCGAACGACCATGTCAACATATCGCAGTCTTCGAATGACACTTTTCCAACGGCGATGCACATCGCTAGCGCGCTGGCAGTTAAGAATTATCTCCTGCCCCGAGTGGATGCCTTGGCCGCGGCGATCGAAGACAAAGCAAATAAGTGGCATTCCATCGTCAAGATCGGCAGAACGCATCTTGAAGATGCTGTGCCGCTCACCGTCGGCCAGGAATGGTCAGGCTATGCTGTCCAGCTTCGCGATGCCATTCGGTTGATCGACAATTCCCTTACTGGCATCTATCAGTTGGCGGCGGGTGGCACCGCAGTGGGCACCGGACTGAATGCTCCTCCTCGCTTCGCCGAAGGAATCGCAGCAAAGATTGCGGAGTTGACTGGGCTGCCCTTCGTAACCGCACCGAATAAGTTCGCTGCACAGAGTTCTGTTGACGCCATGGTGAACGCGCACGCCGCGCTTCGCTCGCTTGCCGTCGTACTGATCAAGATTGCCAACGATATGCGCTGGCTGGCATCTGGACCGCGCTGCGGACTTGGTGAGTTGATATTGCCCGCCAACGAGCCCGGGTCTTCGATCATGCCCGGCAAAGTGAACCCGACACAGTGTGAGGCCATCATCATGATCTCGATCCAGGTCATCGGAAATGATTCGGCCGTAGCGTTCGCCGGGTCGCAGGGCAACTTTGAACTGAATACGATGCGACCGCTCGTCATCAATAACTTTCTTCACTCCGCACGCCTTCTCGCTGACGGGTGCGAGAAGTTTCGGGTCTTCTCGGTCGAGGGGACGTCCCTGAATGAAAGGCGAATCGCGCAATTTGTTCAGAACTCACTGATGCTGGTGACTGCACTGAGTCCCGTCGTTGGCTACGACAAGGCATCGAAGATCGCTTACAAGGCGCTGGAAGAGGAGACGACGCTGAAGAAGGCGGCGCTTTCAACTGGCTTGATCGACGAAAAGACCTTCGATGACGCCGTCGATCCGCAGAAAATGGCCTTTCCGAACGGCTGACGTTTTCCAAGCCTACTATACCCTATGATCCACAGCAACTGGGCGCTTCGCGAGATGGAAAGACAGTCTCTGACCGGACTCGCGAAAAGGAATCTTGGGCACGAGAAAGATCCCGTAGCGACAAATCTCTACGTACTCTTGACGATAAACACCGTCTTGTCGTCGATGCGGTCAGTCTCCCCGCTCAGTCTGAGAAGCTCATCATTTCCAATTGCACGCTCGAGAATCGCGTTACAGATATCCTTTGCCGGCTTCTTTTTATGTTCTCGAATGATTCGTTCGAACTCTCTTCTTTCCACTTCATCACTACCGTCGTAAACACCATCCGTGTAAAGAAATAGGATGTCTCCTCTGCCCATCAGGGTAATTTCTGCCAAATCAGCGGCATTCATCTGGCTTTTACGTGATTTGATGGAAATATATCTGCTTCGGTCAGGATGGTCTTCGGGAATTTCGAGCCCAAGCGCTGGGAATTGCACCATGCAGCACTTCCTGATCTCCATGAATCTGCCATATTCCGAGGAGAATACAAGCGGTGGAGGATGGCCGAAGTTTACAAAGCGAAAAAGTCCGTCAGGGCGTATCTCCCCGTATAGAAGAGTGGCAATTTCCCTTGGGCTGTCTCCCATGCCCGGGCTCAAGGCGTTGCGGGCTGTAACAGACCGCG
>DATCAX010000067.1:0-3896 GCA_036512375.1 Candidatus Angelobacter sp.
CAGTTCGGCGCTTTCGTTGAGATCGCGGAAGGCGTGGAAGGACTTTGCCACAACTCTGAAGCCACGGATAACACCGGCGCGGGCGTCAAGCTTGATGCCGGACAGGAACATGATTTCAAGATCATCAAGATGAATGCCGAAGAGAAGAAAGTCGGCCTGAGTCTGCGTGCTGTTGGTGATGAAGCCAGCCGCGCCGATGTGGAAGCGTACAAGCATCCCGCTTCCAGCACCACCGCCACCACCACATTGGGCGACATCATTAATTGGAAACGTGCCGGAAACGATCAGGACTAGCCGCTCTGGACTTGATAGATAAAGAGACTCTGGATAAATTAAAAGCCGTCCCAACCAGGACGGCTTTTGTTTCCCGGAATCTATCTGCCTTTGATCTTCAAGGTGACATTGAGCTGTCGGCGGCTGTCAAAACCACTCAACGTCTTCACGTCACTGCGAGCACCTTCATGCTCGGCATATAACTCGTAATCGATATTGCCAGCGAGCCCAGAGAAACGGAAAGTACCATCTGGTTCGCTGATATAGGTTTTGATTGTCAGGGTCTTCGTATTCTTGAGATAAACGATCGCCTTTTGCAAAGGCTGCTCCCGGTCGTCGAGGACATGGCCGACTACGGTGCGTGCTTCGCCCTGTGGGCCACGTTGGATGAATCCTGAAGCCTCGGCGGCAGTTGGAATGGCGAACAAGGCCCCACAAGCCAGCAAAATTGCGGCCATGGCGATAAGCCTTTTCATCGCAACTACCTCCTGCCTGTCTCTTTGAATTGAGCTACTCTGTTAGATGCACGCTGATGTCCAGCCGCTCCTCGTTTTCCACGTGGACCTTGGTGTCACCTTTAAGTCTCATCTTTTTCGATAGTTGCGGTTTGCCATCTTCGCCCACAGGAGCATATTCGGCTTCTCCGTGGATCACGTAATCGCCTGGCCCAGGTGGCACGCGCTGGGCAAACTCTCCGCGATGGTCAGATATCAAATCCCAACTCGAGTGCTTCTTCTTTTGCGGTCGGATCGTAATCTTCACACCGTACAGCGGGTGGTCATTCGGCCCGAAAGCGGTGCCAAAAATAAGGGCATATGGCTTTTCTTTTTGTGGCTTATCTTTGCTCGCGGCTGCCGGCGGGTGGGCGAGCGTAAAGACGATAAAGATGGCGAGACACGCGGCCGTGCGCCGATTCCAGCGCGATTTAGTAATCACTGTCCTCGTCGTCCTCATCTTTGTCGTCGTCTTCGTCATCCTCATCCAGTTCATTCACCGGGTTCAGTTCAAGCGGATGTTTCGTAATCACTTCAAAATCCGAGCCGCATTCCGGACAGGAAACAATTTCGCCTTCATCCAGTTCTTCCTCATCCAAATCGAGGTCGGTATCGCACTCCGGGCAAATCGGCATTTCTTCCTCCAGGGGATATTGTCACAAAGTGGCGAGAGCCACGTAATTATATTTAGAATCTATGGGGATTGTCGTCAAGTTCTCACATAGAGGGAATGAATGTTATTCTTGCGTCGCCGCACGAAAATAGCCTTGTTTGTCTCGATTGCGCTTCTGATGCTCAATGCGCCTTCCTCTGTTGCCCAGAAGCACAAGCCCAAAACCCGCGCTGCTGCTGCTTCCGAGCCGGCTGAGAAACCTTCCGCCAAAACCAAACGGGACCGAGACCCGGCTGTCATCCAGATCATAAAAGATGTCTCACCCCAGCGCGTCCAGCAGACTGACGAGAAGCTGGTCAGCTTTGGCACCCGTAGCACGCTTTCCGTCAACAATCCCGGCGCTGCAACTTCCACTCAGGGCATTGTGGCGGCCAGAAACTGGATTAAATCAGAATTTGAGCGTATCTCATCAGACTGCAATGGGTGTCTGGAAGTCAAGACCGACACTTTCATTGAGCAGCCCAAGGGTCCCAAAGATCGTATTACCCAGCCCACCGAAATCCAGAATGTCTACGCCATTTTGAAGGGAACTGATCCCGCTCAGGCCAAACGCATTTATCTTGTCACGGGGCATTACGATTCGCGTAATTCCAGCAATGCGAACTCCACCGATCCGGCTCCCGGCGCCAATGACGACGGCAGTGGTACCACTGTCTCTCTTGAATGCGCGCGCGTGCTCAGCAAACATAAATTCCCTGCCACCATCATCTTTCTCACCGTGGCCGGTGAAGAGCAGGGGCTGAACGGGAGCACGCATTTTGCCAAAATGGCCAAAGAACAGGGCTGGCAGCTTGAGGGCGTACTTAACAATGATATCGTCGGCGGCAATCGCACTCCTGGAGACATCGCCCAGAACAGCAACTGGGTACGCGTCTTTTCGGAAGGAATTCCCGCCGCCGCGACCGATGCCGACATCAAGCGCATCCGAAACCTGGGCGGTGAAAATGATTCGGTCTCCCGCGAACTGGCCCGCTACATTCATTCAGTGGGCGACAGCTATGATTTTGGGGCATTTACTCCCAAGCTGATTTTCCGTCGCGACCGCTACCTGCGCGGCGGCGACCACAGCGCTTTCAATGAACAGGGCTTTGCCGCCGTCCGGTTCACCGAATATCGCGAAGATTACAACCATCAGCACCAGGACGTGAGGACGGAAAAAGGCATCGAATATGGTGACCTGCTGAAATTTGTGGATTTCGAATATGTCGCCAATGTGGCCCGCCTGAACGCAGCGACGTTGGCTAGTCTGGCTTCATCACCCGCGCCGCCAAGTGATGTCCACTTGTTGACCAAGCAACTGGAAAATGATTCCAAGATCGAATGGAAGCCCACGCCTGGGGCTGCCGCTTATGAGGTTCTGTGGCGGAAAACCACCGACGCGGATTTCGCAGAAGAGAATTTGCTCCGAACGACCGAGCCCAAAGTAGATCTTTCGGATTCCAAGGACAACGTAATCTTTGGAGTACGATCAGTAGATGCCAAGGGTCACAGAAGTCTGATTGTGATTCCCGAACCGGAAAGATAGAAGATAAGCAATGCCCAGAGACACCTCAGCCACCATGGGATTTCCCCGGTTCTCCGGGGCCGTGCGAAACTTAGTCATCATCAATGCGGCGGTTTTTATCGTTCTGCTGCTGCTGATGTCCTTCGCAAGAGATCAGGCGCAATGGATTTTGGCTCGAGGGCTCCTGTCGCCTGAAGCCATTAAACATGGCTGGATCTGGCAGTTTTTTACCTATGGGTTTTTGCACGTTGAGCCATTGAATTTTCTGTTTTCAATGTTGGGAATTTACTTCATCGGGAGCGCGGTAGAGGCGCAAACCGGCCCAAAGCGCTTTGTCGAGCTTTACCTTGTCTCTCTTGTAGGCGCTGGCATATTCGGTTTTGTGCTCTCGTTGACGGGCGTTGTCGCGCAGGGTGCCGCAGTGGGATCTGGACCTGCCGCCAACGCATTATTGATGGTGTTCTACCTGCTATATCGTGACGCCCGCGTCATGCCGATGTTCATTCCCATTCCCATTCCGATCAAATACATCGTGATGTTTACCGCCGCGGTTGAAAGCGCCTATCTTTTGCTGTCCCATTTTTCCTTGTTCTATATGGTCCAGTTGCTTGGCTTGGGAACCGGATATCTCTGGTACCGTTTCATGTGGCGGCGATTGAATATCTTTGGTTTCTTCGGCGACCAGGCTGCTTCATTTCAGAACAGCTATCACCGATGGAAGCGCCGCCGTGCAGGAAAGAAATTCCAGGTCTACATGAAGAAGCACAATCAGGACGCCAAGGATTATTTTGATGAGTACGGCAATTTCCGTCCGCCTGATGACAAAGACAAGAAGAACGGCGGCAGCACCGGCGGCGGATGGGTGAATTAGTTTCTTTATCCCGAGCGTAGCGAGGGAACCCTATCCTCTAGATCAAGGCTTAGGGTAAGCAACAATCAAGTTTTCTCATTT
>DATCAX010000068.1:0-2281 GCA_036512375.1 Candidatus Angelobacter sp.
GCGGGCACTGGCACAGTGGAAGTTTTCAACAACACGCTTTACGACTGCGGCGCGAATCATTCTCGCAACGCTGACGGTTCGCGCGGCGCGTGCAGCGTGGGAGGCGGACCTGCGGGACTGACGGTGCGTCTGCGCAACAACATTGTTTATCAGCTGCCGGGTGAGGTTTATATTGACGGCAGCAAAGCGCAGATTACCGGCGAAAAAACTTTGTGGTTCGGGGCAGGGAATGGTCCGGCGCAGACGCAAGGCAACATAAACGCCGATCCACAGTTCGTCGATCTGGGAAAGTTTGATTTTCATCTACGCGGCTCAAGCCCGGCGCGGGATGCAGGCGCAACCGTCTTGCCGAACAATCCATTTATTTCAGGCAATAGCCGCGCGACGGACAAGGATGGCGTGCAGCGTCCGCAGGGAAAGGCGTTCGATCTGGGCGCGTATGAAGCGCCAAAGTGAAGCGTGGAATTTATTCGATGGCCCGCGGGTTAGTTTGAGTATAGTAAGCAAACCCTGCATAAACCGCATTAGCCCTCGTTCTGGAACTGGAAGGAGACAGAGATGCAACTTCCTGACCTGGCTTACAAAATAGCGGCGTCGGTGGTGCTTGCGTTTGCAGCGCTGACCGCCCTGGCGCAAACGCCGCCATCCGCCGCGGCTTCACAATCTGAGCAGGCCGCGGACTACAACCTGAATGATCCTGATCGGCAAAAGGCGTTTGAATTTTATGACCAGCACAAAATGCCTGAGGCATCGGGGCTGTTGGAGAAGGTAGTGGCGAAATATCCAGGAGATATGCGCGCTCATGAAGCCCTGGGAACAGCGTTGCTGAGCCGGGCTGACACCCAGACCGATCCTGGGAAGAAAAAAGCAGACCGGCTGAAAGCCAGGTCAGAACTACTGCGAGCGAAAGAACTGGGCGACAACTCTGACCTGTGTAAAGTCCTGCTTGCTGGAATTCCCGAGGACGGCGGTAACGCTAGCTTTTCTGACATTAAAGAAGTTGAAACGGCCATGGGACGCGGCGAAGCTGCTTTTGCCAAGGGTGACTGGGACGAAGCGATCAAAGGATACTCACACGCTTTTGCGCTTGATCCGCGACTCTATATGGCCGCATTGAATCTTGGCGATACCTATTTTCGAATGAAGCGATTTGATATTGCGGGAGAATGGTTTGCCAAGGCGGTTGCGATCGAGCCGAATCAGGAGGTGGCGTATCGTTACTGGGCAGATGCGTTAATGGCCGACGGCAAAGTGAAAGAGGCGCGCGCGAAATTTATTGAGGGACTGGTGGCGTTTCCATACGCGAAGACTTCATGGGTCGGGTTGAATGGCTGGCTAACACGCACGCACCTTGCCTACAAAAAAATTCAGATCAAAGTTCCGCAAGGGCCTGCCGTTGGACCAAAAGGCGACACGACGATTAATGTTGATCCCGCGAGCCTGGGAAAGAATGACGGAGGCGAAGCGTGGTTGATGTATCCGATGCAGAGGGTGCTGTGGAAGAACCAGAAATTCGCGAAAGAGTTTCCGAATGAAAAAACGTATCGGCATACGTTGAAAGAGGAAGCAGACGCTCTTTCGATGGTTGTGACTGTCTTTGGAGAGACGCAGAAGAAGAATAAGATCCAGGACCCCGATCCTTCACTGGTAATGCTGTCACGCATGCAGGCGGATGGATTGCTGGAGCCGTATGTCCTGCTGTTTCGTCCGGACAATGAAATTGCACGCGATTATGCCGCGTATCAGGCCGCGTATCGAGATAAGTTGATTGAGTTCGTTGACAAATATGTAGTTCCGCCCGCACCGTGATCGATCACAACGGTGTTGGGATATCGGAACTATTCGGTAGCGTTGCCGGCGGCCAGACGGAGCATTCCGCGAAACTTTTCTGTCTGATCCTGCTCTTCTTTAGTTTCCAACGCGAATTCAATGCCGTAGTTGTAGCCGCGGCGATGGCGCACCAGGCCTCGGACGCGAACGGGGCCGTCAGCAAACGGAGGCGTAAATTCAATCAATACTTCGTCACCGGTCTTGAGTTCCATGCCGGCGAACACCAGGACGCCGCCCTCACTCATGTCGTTGCCACGGCCCGACATTATTTTTGTCGTTCCGTCATGGGTAAAAATGAGACGAATCGGCAGATTGAGCCTGTACCGCTGCCAGCGTCGAAAAACGGCTCTTTCTGGAGAGGCTTTTCCACCCGGGACTGAACGTAAGCGCGCTTGCGATGCCATGCGATAGATGATATCCGGATAAATTCCTGAGTAGAAGGTTACAGAAG
>DATCAX010000069.1:0-2124 GCA_036512375.1 Candidatus Angelobacter sp.
ATTCTGGTTGTACTGATTGTGATTGTTGCCGCCAACTACCGCTACTGCGCCAACTTTGTGTTCGGTTGCCAATCGCTATCAAACGCCGAGATAGCGGGCCTCACCTCGCCGGACCAGCGCTGGCGCAACTTTGTATCCGTAGCCGGCGACAAGTCCGCGAACACGGAATATCGTGACGTGGTGAACCACACGGAGAGCGGTCGCGTGGTTTCGACAGACATCAAGGACGAATACATATTTCTGCGCGTGGGCGAAAAAATCCTTCTGGTGAAGGCCGAACCAGGGAAAGAAAAGCTTGAGTATTCCGGCGAACTGGTGGAAACAACCGAGCCGGTGAAAAACGATCTTCTGGGACCTCTTGCCAAAGAGCAACCGGACCTGGTCGCGGAGGTCCTGCCGTTCACGCTGAACGCCACCGATTATCGCAGCAACGGCTATGTCATGCTGATGGTTGGGCTGCCGTTTCTGGCGCTGGCATTGTGGAATTGCCTGAAGGCGATGCGCCGAAGTGCAGAGGTACAAACTTCGCCGGTCTGGAAGAACCTTGCCGTGTATGGCAACGCCGAACAGCTTTCACAGCAGATTGAGGCCGAACTTCAGACGCCGATGATTCGAAAGTATGGAAAACTCCAGATCGCGCAGCAGTGGATGGTGCGGCGCAATCTTTACAGCACATGGGTTTCTCCCGTGGCCGATCTGGTCTGGATCTACAAGAAAGTGACTAAGCACTCCGTCAACTTCATTCCCACGGGCAAAACCTATTCCGTAGTGCTGGTAGGCCGCCATCGCCAGCGAACGGAAGAGCAGATGAAGGAAAAAGCCGTGAATGAGATGCTGGGCGACCTTGCGGCACGCGTCCCATGGGCGATTTTTGGTTTTACCCAGGATCTGGAAAAAGCCTGGAGAAAAGATCCGGCGGGCCTGATTGCGGCGGTGGATTCACGTTACCAGCAATCCAACGGCGGGACTTCAGCGGCTGCCGCTACAGCCGGCTCTTAAGGAAATTCATGCCGTGATGTTTCGCCGGGGAAGTCTCCGCCTATCGTCTGTAATGTTTTCGTATTTGTGTGGTCCATCATTGACCCGTAAATCCCAGTTGGTGTTCTTTGTGGTGAAGCCTTTTAGTTGCCGTTCGGGCGACGTTCACGCTCATACGGTTTTTCCAGATACCTCCGCGCTTCGTCCATGGCGCCCTGCGTGGGATCTCCCGTTTGAATGGCCTGGCGATATTCGTTCACGGCGCGCTCGCGCTGTCCGGTGGTATCAAAGATCTTGCCCAGCATGATGTGGCTCCAGACCTCAGTCCAGCGGGGATCACCATCACCATTCAGCGATTCACGAAATTCGTTCGCCGCAGACTGGTAGTTGCGCTGGGCGAAGAAAATATCGGCGATGCGGTAATGGGCCAGCGAACTGTTTTTGTTTACGTCCAGCGCCTTGTTGAGTTCTGTAAGCGCCTCAGACAGATTGCCTTGTGCGGTAAGCTCCTGCCCACGTCGGATGGCGACGCGTACACGCAGATCACCGGAATTCTTGAGCACCCAGTTATTGGGGTCGAGCACCAGGCGACGCGGTTTGCCGAAGGTTTCAATGGAGAAAGCGGAATCCGTTCCTACGACCTCAATGCGTTTCATCTCGGTCTGGCCGTCAGTATCCACTTTCAATTCCAGCGGCATGCGGAACAGGTCAAGGTCCTGCGTGATTTCGCCGACCACGCGGAAGCCCTTCTTTACGCGGTAAACGGTGTACTTCATCTTGAATTCGGGCGCACCGGTACCGTCAACCCATTGCGCAAAGAAAGCGGTCAGCTTGTCTCCGTGATTTTTTTCCGCAATCGTCTCAAAATCGGCGACTGAGGCGGACTTGCCGGCAAACTTTGCCATAAAGTCTTTTACTGTTTTATCGAACGCGGCGTCGCCGATCACCCAGCGCAGCATGTGGAAGATCATGCCGCCTTTATCGGTCACAAGGGCCTGGAACTGCGGTGAGAACGTATCCAGCTTGCCGATGCTGCCCAGCGGCGTTGTGTCATAGGCCAGGGCGCCCACGGCCATATCGCGTGAAGCATCTTCAAAAGCCTGCTGTCCGGCGGTGCTCTGCACGTAACGCATTTCAGAGTCGCGC
>DATCAX010000070.1:0-5362 GCA_036512375.1 Candidatus Angelobacter sp.
AGCAATGCCTGCGCCTCCGCCTGCCGCGCCGACTTCGATCCCGCCTTCACGCCAGCCTACACCAACGCCCACGCCTGTTCCGGCGCATCCATCGGCGCCGGCCACCAGGGCCAATGCCGAAATCACTGTTCCCAGAAACGCCAAAGTCCTCTATACCGAAGTCGGTTATGCCAGCTGGTACGGCCCAGGATTTCAAAAGCGCAACGCAGCCAATGGCCAGCCTTATGACATGGACGCCATGACGGCTGCGCACCGCACACTGCCGCTGAATACAATTGCGCGAGTGACTGACGTGAAGACTGGCGACTCAGTCCTGTTGCGGATCACTGACCGTGGGCCTTTCGTCGGGGACCGCGTGATTGATCTCTCGCGCGCTGCTGCACGCAGGCTGAGCGTTTTTCAAAAAGGCATCGCGCTGGTACGGATTGAGGTACTGGAAACTCCGTCTCCGATAAAAGAGGGCGGCCGCTGGTGTGTACAGATCGGCGCGTTTTCTGATGTGCGTGATGCTTCAAGTCTGAAAGAAAAACTTGCGCGGCGCTATCGCACGGCCAAAGTGCTTCAATTCAGCAGTCCTATGGGCGGTGACTGGCTCCGCATCCGGGTAGCTGGAGATGATAAGAAGCGCGCGGAAGAAGTCATGCGCGAAACCCACACTGAAGCAAGTGTTTATCTGGTGCGGCTGGATTGATCAGGTTCCGCACACATGGCGGGTTTTGCTAACATTCCTTCCTATGACCGACTGTCTCTTCTGCAATATCATCGCCGGAAAAATTCCCGCTAAAAAAGTTTACGAAGATGAAAAAGCATTTGCTTTTGAAGACATCAATCCACAAGCGCCGACGCATGTGCTGATCATCCCGAAAAAGCATATTGCCGGCATTGATCAGGCGAGCGAAACTGACGCGGAACTGATTGGTTATTGCCAGCTTGTCGCGGCCAAGATCGCACACGAGCGCAACCTGGAACATGGATTTCGAACGGTTTACAACGTTGGCCCACACGCGGGGCAGACGGTTTTCCATCTGCATCTACATCTGCTGGGAGGACGGCAGATGACTTGGCCGCCGGGGTAACTGTTCTGAAATCCCGAGCGTAGCGAGGGAACCCTTTTACAACCATCCTGCAAACAAACTCACCGCGCTTACCGGCGCTGATGACAACTCAGTTCTGGATTGGGAGAAGCTTGTTTCCTGGACGCTCCGCGAGTTTTCTGGCGATAGGGTTCCCTCGCTTGCGCTCGAGATAAAAATCTCACGCCGCCCCAATCAGCCTTGACGCACTGGGAAAGGACCGCTGCCACACCGATGTCAGCAGCGTGAACGCCGGCAACAGACGGGCAAAGCCATCGACCGTCTCTTCGATATCCCGCCACTGCTCTGGATCCAGGTCTTTCAGGAGGGCGCGATGGTCTTTGACGGGCATTCCTGCCAGCAGAGCGCGAGCGCGGCGGTTCAACTCTTCGCGCGCCGCAACGAATGAAGGATCGACCAGTAGGCGCTTGCTATCGAGCCAGGCAGACGCCAGATAACTGGGAAACGGCGAAAGCACACGGTACAGGCTCATCACGGATTTGGCGCCCGTGGTCTTTTTGATGTCCGAGTAAATCAACCAGACACGCAACCCCGCTTCGCGCTCATTGGGGATGTGCACGCGCACCAGCTGCGCCAGCGCTGAGACCTGCTTTGATTTGGTCACTCTCCCCTTTTGCCCGCCGGAATAGCCGCGCTGCAGTAGCCGGGAAAAAAGCGCCATCTGGGCCGTGGCGCGGGCAAAGAGACCGACGATGCCGCCAACGACCCGAATATCGGCATTGGAAAATTTATCGGCTGCAAGCACACCTGGTTGGTCAGAAAATGTCCAGCCACCGCTGATGGAGGCCGAGTGCGCGATTTCCTGGTACGCTGTGGCGGCAGTTTCGAATTCCCGGGAACACACCACGCCCTCCAGGTCTTTCCACAACACTTTCAGGTATTGCGGGATGCCGGCTGAGAGCTTGAAAACTGTAGGGACGAACGGAAGGTCAAATGCTGAGCGGATGTTTGCGTACATCCGGCGCATTTCGGGCGTGACTTCATGTTCTTCGTACGCGCGATTGAGGGCCATGGTTTGAGCCTTACGGGAGATTGGACGTTCCCAACAGCTACTCAGTTGCAAGGATGGGGTAAATAAACGGCCATAGTACAGACGACAACTTCAAATCGGCTGGCCGTTTGCGTTGTTTCCAACAGCAGGCGTTACGCGTGAGCTAGATCGCGCACCTGTGGCTGATTCTTCGTCCCGACGGCAAGGGCCTGCGAAGTTATACCCGATTGAAGGTATCGTCCGTGTCGTCGTCAGCACCGTGGCGGCGGAGAATGCTCACCAGGTTTTGCGAAAATGCCGAGCGTGGCATAACCACATCGCAGCCAGCTTCAACCGCCTTTACTTTCAAGTCTCCCTGCACGTGGGAAACGAAGCCCACAATCGAGGTAGCCTTCTTGTATTTTGACCGCATCTTGGTGATCACCGGCAGCGGCTTGATGCCATTGCTGTTGAGATCCACGATGATCAGGGATGGCTTCTCTTCCGCACCTTCGGTCTTTTCGGTAATTTCTTTGTCCGTCTTGACGAACTCTACTTTTACGTTGAGCTTGCGTGAGACTTCCTGGATCTTGGCCACAAAGAAAAGATCGTCGACGAAGGCAAAGATGCGCGTTGGAGCGTCTACGCGCTGGATAAGCGGCTCCATATTGGGTGTGGCCTGAGCGCCATTGTGGAAACGCGCTCCCTGCATGCTATTGCCATTGCCTTGGTTGCGATAGCTGTGGTCCATTGGTCCCACAAAGGCTGACCCGCCGCGCCGCGGGCCACCGCGGTTGGTACGGTTCTGGCGATTCTGTCCGCCTGGACGCCCCTGGTTGCTGGATCCGTTCTGGCTGTTCTGGCTACTCTGGCTACTCTGCTGGTTCTGGCCCGGGTTCGGGGTGCCAAAGTTCCGTCTGCGTCGCCGCGACTTGCGATTGCGCGGGTTCTGCGGTTGGTTCAATCCTTCATTCATTCGTATACCTGTAAGCGTTGGTCTATCTGCCGGACTTCCAAACGTGGTGACCTGCTATGAGCTAATTTCTTAGGGTCTGGTTGGAGATCAGTCGGCTAAGTTTCGGAAAATCTTCGTTATATCAGCGCTTTAGTCTCAAAAAAATCTTTTGCGCGGAACGTCGCACCGGAACGGGCGGCTACTGAAGACTCCGTGATGTTACCACGAACGTGTCCCGAAGCAAGCAAAAATTTGTAAATTTCCACCCTCAGAATTTCCACAATACTGCTCATCACCTTGGCATTCTGGAGTGGTGGGCGCTATAGGATTCGAACCTATGACTTCCACCGTGTGAAGATGGCACTCTACCGCTGAGTTAAGCGCCCGATCCGCTGGGATGTTGCTGCGTCGGGTAAATTCATTCTAACAGAAGGCTTTTTGCACTGTCCTGCCTCACGATCGCGTCCCGCACTTAACGAAAACTTACAGATGCGCGAAAGCCACCGGATGGAATAAACTCTGGTGTCGGGGCTCTGCCGGGCCTCTCTGAAGACCTGCAACTTTTTGGTTGCTAAAGGGTTTAAGGGGGTGTGAGCAGCGTGGCCTTAAATTCGGGGTTGTTCATACCCACAGCTACCGGCAGGATGCAGGGTGTAGCGGAGATGGCAGCAAGCCACGTTCCTTATGATTCGCTGAGCGATGCGGAGGTTATGCTCCGCGCCGGGACCGATGATAACGCGGCCTACGAGTATCTTGTAACCAAGTATCACCGGGCCATGATCGCCTTCATGTACCGCATGTGCCGCAACCAGGCTCTGGCAGAAGAACTGGCGCAGGAAGTGTTTTTGCGTGTTTATCGCTCGCGCAAAACTTATGCGGCTGAAGCCAAGTTCACTACGTGGCTTTACCGCATCGCCACCAATCTGGCGGTGAACCATGCGCGCGACCACAAGGTTGAGCGCAGCGGGAAAGTGGTAAGCCTGGATGAGCCGGACGAAGAAACCGGCACTACCCTGGACGTTGCCGACCCCACGCTGAATGTGGAACAAAACATTCTTCGCCGGGAGCGGCTCCAGGCCATTAAGAAGCACGTAATGGCGTTGCCGGAAAAACAGCGTGCAGCCGTGTTAATGCATAAGTATCAGGGGATGGATTATCGCGAAATTGCGGGCGTTTTGAAATTGAGTGAGTCCGCCACTAAGTCTCTGCTGTTCCGCGCCTATGAAGTGTTGCGTGACCGGCTGAAGGAATTTGTATGAACTGCAATGATGTTCGGGAAAATTTGATCGAGCTTCTCACTGACGGTCCGGCCGACCCTCATGTGAAGGCTCATGTCAGCCAGTGCAATGCCTGCACAGAGGAGCTTGGCTCCATGCGCAAGACCATGGCATTGCTGGATGAATGGGAATCGCCGGAACCTTCTCCTTACTTTCTTACCCGCCTGCGGGCGCACGTGAAGGAAGAACGCGAGAAGGCCCCTGTCGCCATGTTTGGCTGGTTACGCCGGCCCATGCTGGCTGCCGCGCTGGCTACCATACTGGCGGCCGGCGGTGTAGGGTACAGGCTTATCGTGTCTGCTCCGCCGCCTGAGCCGGGTCCAGGCACAGCGGTTGCCGATATTGAATCTCTGGACAAGAACCACGACTTGATTATCGATACCGACCTGGTAAACGAACTTACCGGCGGTCCGTCAGACGATGTAGCGGAGCCGTAAACTTTCTGCTCGGGGGAGCGAATGGTGATCGGGGCCAAAGTTGTTTCGGTTGTTTTGCTGTCAGGGTTGATGTCCCTGAATGTGCCCTTGCGTGTAACTGCGTCCGGCCCCAGAACAGTTCCAGTCGTTCTCTTACAAGCCACACCTCAAAAGAGTCCTAATGCCGCCAATCGTTCCGGACAAAACGGTGGACGGAAGATGGGCGACTGGCTCCAGGCCCACAAAGATCTTCCGCCGGACCAGCAACTCAAACTGCTGGAGAATGAACCCGGCTTCAAGAAACTTCCTGCGGAGCGGCAAGCCGCTTTGCGAGAGCGCCTCCAGAAATTCAATAGCCTGCCGCCAGATAAGCGCAACCAGGCCCTGCAGCGCATGGAGTTTCTAGCCACGTTAACCCCACTGCAAAGACAGCAGCTGCGCAGTGCTAACGAACAACTGAAAGGCTTGCCCCCGGACCGGCAGGTGGCAGTCCATACGGCATTGCGCCACCTTCGGCAAATGCCCCCGGCCGATCGCCAGCAAGTCATCCAGTCAGACCGTTTCCGCAGCACCTTCTCCGACCAGGAACAGAAGCTCATCAGCCAGCTGGCGGACATGTCCCCCGCCGACGGCACAGCGCAGAATCCCCA
>DATCAX010000071.1:0-3433 GCA_036512375.1 Candidatus Angelobacter sp.
ATTGAGCTGCGAGTTTTCCCGGGGAAGCTGTGCCAGGGCCAGCTTGCGCATCTTCGCTTCCATTTGCTCCGCTTCACCGGCCTTCCATTTGAAATCGTAGGAGCGTATATCTGCCGGTTCATTGTCAGAGACAGCTACAAAAGTCCTGGTACCAGAGAGGACGACGGGCAGCTTTGTATGCGGAGCCGCAGTCCCCGCCGACGTTTTCGGAGCGGGCGTGGCTGACCTGCCGGTGTCTGAGGTGCCCGGCGCCGGAGTGGGTTGCGGTTGCGGCGTTGATGTCGTGTCTTGCTTTTGCGGAGAGCGACGCCTCAACACGGGCCGGTCGGCATCGTCTGGCGTACTTGCGGAATCACTGGTCGGAGAGCTGCTGGAAGGGCTGTCTGCCGGCTGAGCGGGACTGGATGGCGCTGGAGTGCTGGAGGCCGTGGGGGGCGTGCTGGAATCACCACGATGGAGCACCGGCCGGTCGTCGCCGCCAGCGGCGGGAGCACCCTGGGAGCTGCCGCCATCACGACGAATCACTGGTCGATCATCGCCGGCGGTCACGGGCGCGGGAGCCTGGGACTTTTTTGGCGCGTCTGCGATTTGCCATTTGCCCAGCGCTATCCACCCTTTATTGTTAGCGCTACTCAGGATGGTGGCGTAGCCGACTGGTATGCCGTCCGCCTGCGCTTCATAGACAATGCCATTATCGAGCGCCATGGGCTGTGGCGTGGCCTTATAGATGCCGGCATCATGAAACACGCCCTCATCCAAAATGGTGACGGGAAACACCCGCGTGCCGACAATGCCGGCCGAGTCTGTAGTGACCTCAACCACCGCCGTTGCCCGCAGCTTGTGAGCTTTACGCCGTTGCGCCGTTGCAGTAGTGAACGCCGCAGCACATACCAGCACCAACGCCGCGCTGGCCAAGAACCTGCTTCTGCTATATAAATTCATTGATCTTATAAACACGGAAAAACCATGGAAGTTAATGATAAAGCCCCGGAGTTCTCTCTTGCCAATGAAGAAGGCAAAACTATCGCATTAAAAGACTATCGCGGCAAGAATGTTGTCCTGTTCTTCTACCCCAAGGCCAATACGCCGGGTTGAACGATTGAAGCGTGCGGGTTCCGCGACGCATTCACCAAGATCCAGAAAGCCGGGGCGATTGTGCTGGGTATTTCCGCCGATAAGCCCTCCGCCCAGAAGAAATTCAAGCAAGAACAGGATCTCCCTTATTCGCTGCTGGCGGATGAAGACAAGGCTATCGCGATCAAGTACGGCGTGCTCAAGGAAAAGAGCATGTACGGCAAGAAGTATATGGGCATCGACCGCACGACGTTTGTGATCAATCCCGAAGGCAGGATTTCCGCCGTACTTACCGGTCTAAAGCCGGATGAGCATGCAGGGGCGGCGATCGCCGCGCTGAAAACCAAGTAAAGGCAACGCTGCTACATAACGCGCGCTATTGTCCAAACACAAACCAAAGGCGCCTCACTTTGATCCTGTGATGGTAAAGGTGAGAACGCTCTCGGCCGGAATCCTGACTTCCTGCTTGCCCGTGGCGACAGCGACTCCGGTTCCCGCACCTGCTCCAGCTGCAGCCCCGATGGCCGCTCCCTTGCCGCCGCCGGCAATCGCTCCGATAAGCGCTCCTGCGCCTGCGCCGCCGCCAATCTTCGTCGCATTGCTCTTGGTATGGCTCTTGCCCTGGCGGGTGACGCGTGAGCTGTAAACAGTCTCACCGTTGATGGAAGTCAAGCGAAGTGTGAGCGCGCCGGGCTTGTGCAGGCGGCCGCTGCGGTTTACGTACGTAACTTTGCCTTTGACCAGAGCGCCCGCCCTGGCCGCGACTCTGCCGTGGGCAACAATGTCATGAGTCAAGGTGCCGCTCCAGGCCTCTCCCGCATGCGACGTTGCCGAACTCAGGGACGTGTTGATCCGGACAGTTGCATGGCTGCCTGTCGGAATGGTCGCGGCTTTAGCGACTGACGCTGTGAGCATCAATAGCAAGGTGCACGCAATTGATCTGCAAAATCTCATAAGCATGCCTCCAGCAAAGTCCGAACCTGTTGCTGCTCTAGCTTGAGGAGCTTTGGGCCAGTTGATGATTTTAATGCCGCGCGAACTGCTATACACTTTTCGCTGGAATCGGAGGAACTAATGCGAGCGTGGCCTTTCGTGCTTCTGCTTTTAACTTTGCCTGGCGGCGCTCGGGCCGCATCAGGGGCGAACGCGGCGAAAGCGCTTCATGAGCTATTCACCGCGGCATGGGACCAGGAGATGCAGGAGCGTCCGGAGGAGGCGTCGGAGTTGGGCGATCGCCGCTGGAACGATCGCTGGATGGATCGAGGTCCGGAAGCGTATGCGCGTCGCGATCAAGGTAACCATGAGATTCTGGCGAAGCTGGCCAGGATTGATCGCAATCAGCTGAACAAGACGGACCAGCTCAACTATGACTTGTTTCAAAAGCGTTACATCGATCGCGAGGAGCAATATAAAGTCCGCTGGTTCCTGATGAGCTTTAACCAGCGCGAAGGTCCGCAAACCATTGACGACCTGGGCAGCTCTCTGCGCTTTGAGACAGTGAAAGACTATGAAGACTGGTTGACCCGGCTCCGCACACTTCCCACGGCTCTGGACCAGTTCACCGCGCTGTTGCGCCAGGGAATACGCGAGCGCATGGTGCATCCGCGGATCATCATGGAGCGGATTCCAGCGCAGATTGACAAGCAGATTGTGAGCGACCCCACGCAGAGCGGCTTCTACAAACCGTTCAAGACTTTTCCGCAAGGGATCAATCAGGTTGATCAGCAGCGGCTCCAACAAGCAGCACGCAAAGCAGTGGAACAACAAGTTGTGCCGGCGTTCGCAAAGTTCAAACAGTTCTTTATAAGCGACTATCTGCCGGCGTGCTATGACCAGGTGGGTGCGTGGCAGCTGCCTAAAGGCGGCGAGCTATACGCGCAAATGATTCGCCACTACACCACCACCAACGAGACGCCGGAAGAGGTTCACCAGATCGGGCTGAAAGAGGTGGCGCGCATCAATGGCGAGATGGATCGAGTAATGCAGCAGACTGGATTCAAGGGCTCGCGCGATGACTTCTTCAAGTTCCTGCGGACTGATCCGCAGTTTTTCTACAAGACACCGGAAGAGCTGTTTGAAGCGTATAAAGCGCTGGCCAAGACTGTTGATCCAAACCTGGTGAAAGTGTTTCGCACCTTGCCGCGCGAGCCTTACGGCGTGGAAGCAATTCCCGCATCTTTCGCGCCAGATACCACTGCGGCTTATTACCGTCAGGGAGCAGCGGATGGATCCCGCGCAGGAACCTACTTCGTCAATCTTTATAAGCCTGATGCCCGGCCCAAGTGGGAAATGATGGCGCTTTCGCTGCATGAATCCGTGCCGGGACACCATCTGCAGATCGCTCGGGCGCACGAATTGG
>DATCAX010000072.1:0-5077 GCA_036512375.1 Candidatus Angelobacter sp.
CGAAGTCGGCGGCCAAAGGAGGCATCCTGACTGTATTAATACCTACTTGTTGCCTTTTCGGAGTGCACCCCTTTTGCTCTGCACTCCATTTGCGACTCCGCGGTCCAATGCAACATCAAACGATGTTGCCCAGCACGGGAGGTCACTGATGGACGGTCCCACGAGCACACTTAACCTGAAAACGTTCTCCACCAAGCTTCAGGCCTATGAGGCACTCTATTCATTCAATCGCCTCATCGAGACCACATTGGAAAGCCTTGAGAACTTAGAACGTCTTGGTTTCTTGCGTTCCGAAGACTTGAATGAATACAAAATAAGGATTGAACACGCCCGGGCACAGGCCAATCAAGATCTGACGGACCGCTTGCAAGACTACGAAACCGAGGAATCGGCCCGCTTCGATCGCATGGAGCTTGAGTTAGAGAAACGCCGCGAAGATCCTAACGACGTTTTCTTTGCCGCTCGGGACCGCAAGCGGGAGATCAAGCAGCAAATCACTGAGCTGCAGCAAGCCTTAGAACGCCAGAGCCCACGGCCGAAGCTTCAAAAGAAGAAAGCCCAGATATGAAGCGGGCGAAGCCGAGTGGAATCTCGACGTGATTGAATTGCTTTTCGATTTTTACTTTGTTCAGCCCGCTATCTCTGCGAAGAAAAAGGCGCGCTCAACAAGAAGTTGAAAGAGGCCGGAAAGCCGCCAATCGCTTGATCACACTCCCCACCTCGACAACTCATTCTTGGGGCGCAGCCGACTCCGCTGGTAACGGAAGGTGTTGCTTTACGTATTCATAAATCTTCGTGAGCGCTTTCCCGGCCAGGATCGCCTCGTCAAGAAAACTGTCGACCATTTGATTTAAGTCAATCATTCGAGCCCCTTCCCTGCCTCGTTGTCGAGTTTATGGCGGTGGACGTTTTGCGGAGGTTTAGAAATCGGCTCCCGCCTTCGTCTCCTTACGAAGGCCGTTAGCACATTGCCCCTTGCCGTTCCACGTAAACACTTGACTGCCTGCATGCGCTGCTTGGGCATAAAGGGATGCCACCATCTTCCGGAAGACGAGATAGTCGTGAGACCAGGCAGCTCTCTCCTCGCTGTTCCCAGGGCATTGACAGCACTTTCCTCCCACAATGCGGACAGTTCGCCAGCGCCCCTTGAGCTAATATTGTCGCAAGCCCGTTGAGTCAATAGAAATGCACCTTTTGGCAAGCGACAACAAGTGATGAAACTGCTAATTTCGGAATCCTGCTCGAGGGTGTTCAGGTGCGCATCCGGGACGCAATCACCACTGACCGGGATTTATTCAATCTTCATTCATCGTCGACTGATCCTTGGGCGGATGTGTTGGCGAGCTGAATGAGCATAAGCGCTGGTCTGCGGGTCCGGGAGTATGATCCAGTCTAGGAGATTTATGACAGGTACACTGATTTACCTTGCAGCACTGGCATTTCTACCCGCGCTCACCCAGGGGCAGCAAAGCGCCTGCGCTACACTCGGGGTGAATTGCTCTCACCCTACGATCCAGCAGACACCCTCTAACAGCGGTGGACACAGCAACGAGCCTCGCTACAGTCCTCCGCCTACCCGGAGGGACTATGCCGACGATGCCAACGATACAGGCTACCACTATCTCAGCCAGTATTGGCACAGCGGATCGCAACAGGACTATCAACAGGCAGAAGACAACCTTCAAGTTGCTCTCTCCTACATTCCCGGCTACGCTCCGGCTGAATATAATTTGTGTCAACTGTATGGACGAGCTGAAGTGTATGCAGATGCTATTTATGCCTGCCAAATTGCGGCAGCTAGCAGCCGTCAATTTCGTAAGAGCAAGGAAATGAAGAAGTGGCTCTTGGAAGACCACATTCCTTGGCTTATCTTGAAATCGCATGAGAAAGCCTACAATGACCTTGTCAAGAAATACGACGCTGATTGTGGCACGGGAGAAGCGGCGGGGCAACTAGGCAACGGAATTGCGGCCACTATTGAGCCAGAAAAAGGGCTGCCTGTTGATTTGAGAGCCGACACCATGGCAATGGTTCACAAGTGCCAAGCAGCAGCAACAAATCTCACTGTTCAAGCCACGAGTCTCAACAACGAAATAGACGTGTGGAATAAGAAGCAGTCGGACTGAGGACAACATGAAACTTTTTCTAGGTCTTGTCCTCGCGTTGGCGGTGGGGGCCTCGGCTGCAGCACAAACGCAACCTTTCGTCTACCGTGAGATTGAGGACAGCCATGCCGACACGAGCAAAATGCTGTCCTGTGGCATCGATACTCAACGTGGCGAATCGTATGTGTACTTTTCAGAATCAAAACGCTTCGCGTACTTTTGGGAGAAACAGAGTGGCTGGGGCCGTGCTACTGATAAGAAAGCAACAGCTACCTTTGAGACCGTGACATGGAAAGACGATTTCGGAGGAACATATTCCTTAGATCGTAAGACAGGCGTCCTGAATGTTTCAATGCAAACACCCCCTATACATCAGGCTTTCAATTGTTCCGAGGAGGCCTACTTTGTTCCCAATACGCCGGGGGATACGCATGGCAAATGGGTGACCATGTATAACCCGGATTCCACTTGCGATAAGCGTTTCCCCACAGGCGTGCACAGTACTCAACCAATTCGCGTGTGGGTGATGACCGTAGAAGTCTGGGGTTGGGTTGACAAGGATCATCCTGACGGATTTCGTAACACAGACGTTGCCCAAAACAAGGCCGCTACGGCCCTGTTCGTACAAATTCTTAACCAAGAGTCTCTGGACTCCCGTTCGGGCACTTCATTTGTTGCCGCCGCTGGGCCGAGAGACTCACAACTTCAAGGACATCTGGAATATCATTTTGGGACTCCTCGAGCGGGGGAACCCGGGGCAGGTCATCGCGTCTTTTCTGCCAACGTTGACATTGGCGGGTTCGGCCTTACGGGGCCGAATGGTCCGGGGATCGCACAAACGCCTAAAGGCTATCCCTCCAGAATTTGGGGTTACTGGATGGAAAGTGAATACGAAAAGTACGACATCACTTCGCCCGGACAGGCATCCGAAATCGCTTTCCGCAAAGTCGCCAAAGGCGTTGTTAATGGCTGGTCTTGTGGAAACGGAGATTGGAAATAAGCCAACACCCTGTTAAAGGCCGCTGAAGCCAAGAATTGCCATCATATTTCTTCTAGCGCCAGATCTGCTTTGCTGACGCCCAACGCGAAGCCCCTGACTCTTCGATAGGTGCCGCTTCGGTGATAACCGCGGATCTCCTGAGGTCAAACCGAGCGCAAGGCCTGCGATCCATTCGCTAAATTGATCCCTTATCGCGGTAGCGGGAGCAAGGCCGAAGCGTAATCCCTAGTGCGGTGCAGCCAAGAACGACGAGTTGGAAACACCGCGTGGGGAGAAGGCGCAACATCGATTTGAGACGAGGGAAGAATTTCTGAACAGTTGGAGGAGAGCCCATGCTTTGGTTCCGTCTACAGACCGAAAGAAGGATCCACCTCTGCTTTCAGTTGCGTGATGACATTGGCGAGTTCCGCATCGCTTCCGCTATCAATGGCCGCGAGCAAACGCTGGAGCAGCGCAACTTCACGTGGGTGGTCCTGGGCCTCATCCTCAATCTCTTCCCGTGCCTAATTAATGAAGCTGGAGATGAATGTTGTTCCGATGGAAATTGTCCTCGCATACATGCCTGTTGTGAATTTATGTCCTTAAAATCTGATGGCGAACAAAAGCTAACAAAAGCTTGTCCAAAACATTTTCCCTCCATATTAAGCGACGCCGAAAACATTGCAAACTATAACTTTGACTTAGGTTTTGAGACTGGCTTCGATAAGGGTAGACATCACGCCCCCGCCCCTCGCCCAGATACAGGATGGAAACGCGGTTCCTGAAATGGAACTGACACTCTGAAAATAATCACTGTGCCATGTTCACTGAAAGGTGAATAGGGTAGGATAGCCACAAGATCAATTTTGTCGCTGAGGACGATCATTTATGAAAATCACGAGAATGATTTTGAAGATTGGATTCATAGTCTCGGGACTGTTATCCGTTCACGCTTTGCAAGTTGATTCATCCACGAGATATATGTGTCCACAAGAATATAGACCCTGCGTGACGAACACTAGTCCCGGGTACTGTGGTTTTTTTAGCAGCCATCAGGATTGCAATGCTTGTTATGGAGACGACGGCTCGATATTGGTGGGGCAGAATGACTGTCCAAATCAGGGCCTGTAGTTCTTGGCAATGAACGCCTGCCGAGAAAAGCGTTACATGTAAGCCATGCTTTGCGGTTCGTGGCAAAATTGACGCCCGTTGAACGCTGCCCTATCTGCTCTGCCTCGCCGAGCTTCATCGTGGCTTAGATGGCCGCGACCATGAATATCGACATCCTCCAGGCACTCTACGATTCGGAGATCAACTGTGAGATACGCTGGATTTGGGACGGCAGCATTGATTGGAAACTCTTTGGAAAGAGATTGTTCATGGCAATGCGCCTACCGTGAAGGAAGCAGTTTACGAGCTTGCCCGCGCCGCAATCACTCATTGCCCCGATTCAGATTTTGCGAGGCGCTATTCGCCGCCTGCCTCAAGTCCGTAAATTCTGCCGATGAGGCCGAGACCCCAGCCGAGTGCATATAGTCCAGTGCTAATCCATGAATACAATTGAGACCGTTGCTGGTGATCTTCGTAGAACCTGTTACAATTTTTCCCGGTCCATCTTGGCTGAACTCTGAATTGCCACAACACTTCAGCCGCGTGAGCCAGCAAAATAGAAAGGAAACTTACCTGTATGAACAGAACGCCACGTCTGCTGCTTAAACTCTGTGTTTTTGCCGGATTATTAATGATTCTCTCCACGACCAATGTCTTCTCGGGAACAGCAAAGGCAGAATCATTTGCTATGTGCTGCGACGGGCTTCCCCACCCATATCCTTGTTTCTGTCCTAACCCGGGTCCGGGAATTCGCTAATCTTTCCTCGCTCAAAGCATTATCTATCGCGGAAGTACCCCGCCATTGTTGAGAATGGCGGGCTTTTTTTCCTGTGGACAGTCCCGCTTGCAATCCCGTACGGTCAAAAAACTCATCGGGCACCTC
>DATCAX010000073.1:0-4485 GCA_036512375.1 Candidatus Angelobacter sp.
TTGTCGGTCATCGTTATCGCGCTGTCCCCATCCCCATTGCACCGGGACCACGCTTTGTGCCACTGCCAAAGTGGTGGTTCCCGCCATTAACGCTCCGAACAGCAGCATTGCCTTCATGTGCTTCATGTACCCTCCCGTTAAGGCCTCTCAACTCAATTTGTGGCATTAACGTTCAAATGGATTTCTCTTATTGAGTGCAAACACTTTCGGAGACGCATTCTCTCTCCTGATCAGTTAAGTTGTGTTAGCGGGGGGTAAGGAATAGTTTGTGCGGTGTTTGCGGATCAACAGGATGAAATGGGTTACAGGAATATTTTTAATGCGTCGTCATGTCGCGACACCAAATGTCTTCAAGACATTATCTTGATCTCTCGAACTCCAGTTCTCTTGGCCGCTGCGCATATCCTTCGACGGTGTGCTGGCGCACAGCCTGAAAATAACTGACCAGCTTTTTAACGTATGTCGAAACCGGCGTATACAGCATTCCCATCTCCGTCTTGCTGCGCGCGTTCTCCAATGAAGACATCCACTTGCCACTGAATGGAGAACAATGCGGCAACAAGCCTTCGCGGTCAAGTTCTTCACGCGGCACGCGAACAATCTTCACCGGACAATGCATTGTCTCTGCCAGCGACTCCAGGAACTGCTTCAATGATAAGGTTTCATCCTGCCCGATGTTATAAGCGCAGCCTTTGCCCGCCTCGCTCTCCGCCAGCCGCACAATCGCCTGCACCACATCCTCACCATAGACGTGCCGAACGGGCGCTCCATCTTCGTCTGGTATCAACACCGGCCCGCCGTCTTGAAGGCGGAGAAAATATCCATATATCCGGTCATAGTGGTCGCGTTCGCTGTTGACCATGGGAAGCCGCAGGCTGGTAAAAGGAAACTTCCGCTCTGTCCACGCACGCGCAAACACGTCTTCTGCTGCGCGTTTGTCAAAACCGTATCGCCAGTTCTCGTATTCTGAAACTTCCGCCTTCGCCGGCTCGGCCATCACTGGCCCGGCATAATCCTCTTCTTTATAGGGCCGCTCCACACCCATCCTCACAAGGTAAACCTGGCCCGTGCTCAGAAAAACATAGCGACCGATCCGGCCGGCAAATAATTCGACAGCGCCCTCTGCTTCGGCACCGTTATAGAGCGTGGTGTCAACCACAAGATCGAATTCCCTGCCGCCCTGGGTCCGCTCACCCAAGACCCGCTTCGCCTGCTCAGGATCAGTCCGATCACCGCGCAAGCGTTCAACTTCTTCCGGCAGATCATCACGTGTCTGGCCACGATTGAAGACCGCGACCTCGTACCCGCGTTGCAGCAGAGCGTGAACAATCGATGGCCCAAGGTTTCTCGTCCCGCCGATAATGAGTGAGCGCATACCGGGTATTGTAGCTGGCGCAACTCACCACGCTACATTCACATAAAACGCGTTGTTCCCAGTTCTTAAATCCTTGCCGTAAAGCAGGACCACGCCCACGCCCAGCACACTCAATTTCGCTTGCGGGCCGGTATCAAATAGCCACTTGTGGGGACCGAGGGTTGATGATGAATCCAGGATCTTGCCGGCATCCAGAAATGGCCCCAGCTTTACCGTCAGAATCCCGTTCGAGTAGACATGCTTATCGCTTTCCCAGTTTGAGAGAAAATAATTGCGGCCCAGTGGAGCGCTCCCTTTCTGCCCGTGGCGCGTGCCCACGTGTGCCCGCAGCGGCAAATCATTGTCACGTTCCACGCCCAGCATAATGAGTTCGTCGAAAGGTATTTTCCCAAAAGTCTTGCCCGCCCGGATATGCCATTGCGTTTCGTAATCGTCGCCCCGGTCGCGCGGAAACCAGTGCACTCCAAGCATGCCCTGAAGTTTTTCAAAAGACTGGCCTGGTTGGGACCATATACGGCCCGCTTGGGAATTTGCGCTGCTGGAAATCGTCAGGCGCTTTTCCGGCGATCGCCACAACTCGTAGGTGAATTGTGCTTTCTGCTTGACCTGATAGCCCTGGGCCAGCAGCTCTGGCGTCAGCGCGACTCCGGGCACAACGTTGCGAAAATCTCTGTGCGAAAGCTCCACGCCAGTCGTCCAGCTCCAGCGTGCGCCGACGAGACGGGAGATCTCCGCGCCCACGCTTTCGCGCCGAAGATTCACCGCACCCAGTACTGTGCTTGGGCCGGTAAATGACGTTTGCACCGTCCAGTTCTCATTCCTCAGGTCGGCGCCTACTCGGTATCGCCATTTTGGACTCCCGCCGAGTGGGCCCGCGGCAGTGACCAACCCCCGTCGCTTATCAGTATCGAAGCGCAAGAGCGAAATAATATTCGTACCTGAGCCGTGTACGTTGTAATACTCCGGCGTGATCTCTTCAAACAATATCCCGCTGAATGTGCGGACCAGCGCCTGAAGTTTGCTATTGCCAAAGCCGTTGAGTTCCTGCGCGCGGAAGATGGCGTCAAACTTTCCATCGGGACGCGCCTCCAGGTTGATCTTAAAAGTGGGGAAGATATCCAGACCACGAATCCGGGCATTGCTGGTAAGCAACTCTTCCAGCGTCAATGTGCTGGCCGGCGCAAAGGCAAAAGCATGGTCCAGCAGCGCCGGACACACTCGCAACGCCGGCACGTTCAACACCTCAACAATCTCCGGCTTCCCTACCCTGTTCCAGTATTTCAGTGCCGCCTCAAGATTGCCCTCAAGGAAATATACAGTCGCCAAAAACTCATTGGCGTATGGGTCTTTGGGATCGAGTCGTAGCGCCCGATGCAGATCGCGCCGGGTCTCTTCATATTTCTTCTGCTTGAACGCCACGCCGGCCAGTTCGACAGGGAAACGCTTGTCGTTCGGGGCAAGCCTCTGGCCATCGGAAAGAGCCTTTCTCGCGTCTTCCCAGCGCTCCAGATGTGCAAGGGCAACGCCGTAAAAGTAATTCAGGTCGGCAGAGTTCTTCGGTGCCGGTTGCAAAAGCTCCACCAATTCCGGCCAGCGCTCGTGTTCAAAAAGCTGCTTGGCTGCGGCGGAATCGGTTTGCGCTGTCCCCAGCGAAGAAAAGGCCGCCATCAGCACAAGCGCAGCGGCGCGAAGAAGTTTTCTGAAGTGAATCACTTGGGTAGCGCCAGCAAGGTCCAATGGCCTACGGCGCTCCACTGTTTTTCAAAGCTGGCGCGCTCCTGCTTAAGCAGCTTGCGCTGCGCCGCGTCATTTAGATATACGACGTTCTGCGCTGGATCAACACCCACCACAACAACAAAGTGCAGTGAGGTTTCTAATGCGGAGGGCTTCAACGCAGCGATCAGGGGGCGTCCTTTTTCAAGATGCTGTTTCAGGTCGTCCCATTTTCCCGCGAATACAAAAGTCTGGAACCCGTTTTGCTGAAAGTAACGCTCCAGGTCAGCAGCTCGAATACCATGGTCTTTCTTGGAATAAAGAATGCGCTGGATTTCAAGCGCGTCGGCGGCAGCGTCAACTTCCCTGTCCTGCTGTTTGCGCCAGTACTGCATCACCATGGCGATGCTGGCTGCGCCGCACCCATCTTTTTCCTGCTTGATAAACGGAACATCAAGCCAGACACCAGGGGTCGCGGCAAAGACAAAGCCGCAGAGACACAAGATACAAATGAGTCTCTGCGGCGTATATCGTGCCATCAAAGCAGTTCTAGCGGACTGCCACAATAATCAGCACCAGCACCGCGATGCCGAGAATAATCAGGATCAAATCGCGCTCGCTCAGGTTGCCGGCGTAAAAGTCAGCCTGCGCCTTGTCCGCCTTTGATGCCAGTTGGGCCAACTCCTGATCGTTGAGTGTTGCGACCGCGGTTTTCACCTGCTGCGTGTTCATCTTCGCCGACTTCAAGGCTTTTTCAGCCGCAGGCGTTGACAGCAGATGCTGTATTGAATCCAGGTTGTGCTGCCTCGCCTGCGACGCTGCCACTGCTTCCTTTTGCAGGTCCGCGGGGCTGACCACGTGGCTTTGTGCAAGCGCATCCGTGGGAACGATGAAGAGTGCAACCAGCACGGTGGCGATTGCCACGCGCAGGGATTGCCGAAAATCAACATGCATAGTCAAGCTCCTCCACTAATGTTCCGGCCAGATAAAAAGTATACATGACCCCGTGTGCCATTTTACTAGCACCCCCATTGTCCTCGCAGAAACGTCGCAAACAATCTGCACGCTCTCTGCACAATTTCTATCCATGCGCGGTGAATGATCCAGTCATTAGCTTGGAACTACAAAGCAGGGGAGCGGTTGCCCGCTCCTCTGCGCTGCAAAATCGATTTTCATTGTTGCGAAGCAGTCTGCGCTCTCGCTGATTCGGTATTCAATTCGAGAGAGACTTTCTTTCCCTGAAACTGAAGTGCCGTGAGTTCGCGCTCGCCGTTGGATCCGTTTCTGACTTCCGCCTGTGTATCACTTGCCGCGCGGTCCAGAGTGACGATCTGCGCCGGCACCGTGGCCACAACTTTCCTGCCTTGCATGATGCTCACTTGAACAGTCGGGCCGGA
>DATCAX010000074.1:0-3398 GCA_036512375.1 Candidatus Angelobacter sp.
CGCATGATCGCGATGAGAGTCTTTTAGGGCACAAGCCATTTTTAGTGCTCTCGGATTATCTGACGAGGAAGGGCATCGCCGTGCTCCGAGCCGACAAACGAGGCGTGGGCAAATCGACGGGAGATTATGCCACCGCTACCACCGCCGATTTTGCAACCGACGCCGAAGCAGGAGTGGCGTTTCTTAAGACGCGTTCCGAGGTTGATTCGCACAGGATCGGTCTGATTGGACACAGCGAAGGCGGGGTAATCGCGCCAATTCTGGCCGCGCGAGATCACGACATCGGTTTCATCGTGATCATGGCTGGCACAGGCGTACCGGGGAACCAAATTCTGGTGGAACAGCTGATGCTGATTGAGGAAGCTGAAGGGATGAGCGAGGAAAAGGTCGAGAAGGACGCCGATACGCAGCGAGAGGTGCTCGCCTTAGTGGCCACGGAAAAGGATGATGCTGTTCTCGATAGAGAGCTGCGGGAAAAGTTTGCGGGACAGATGCCGGAAATGCAGATGAACGCGCAGATCAAGAGCCTCACATCGCCATGGTTTCGCTATTTCCTTACCTACGATCCCACAACGGCTTTGCGCCGGGTGAAGTGTCCAGTGTTAGCCATTAATGGTCAAAAGGACCTGCAGGTCTCGCCAGCGCAGAATCTGCCTGCAATCCGGAAAGCTCTAGAGGATGGTGGAAACAAGCATTTTGAAGTTGATGAACTGCCAGGATTGAACCATCTTTTCCAGACTGCGAAGACCGGTGCGCCCAGCGAGTATGCAGAGATCGAAGAGACGATATCTCCGGTCGCACTGGATAAGATAGCCAACTGGGTTCTTAAACAGTGAGAAGCAAACGTCCTGTCGTGATTGTCCTGATCCTGGAGTATGGTCAAAAATCTCAAACGTGAAGTCATTCCCTGTTACAAGCGTTGTGACTCCCTGTTTACCCCACATCCTCCATAACACTCAGGGGCAAACTCAGATTCTCCCTTTTCTCCCACCTGGGCGGCTGCAATATCCAGAACCGTCGCCAGAATTGGGTCCGAGGGCCGGACGGGAGCCGCCGTCCCCGGCTCCAAACCTCCAGGCTGCGCAAGGCTACGATTTCTTCCTACTATCAGATACGTGGTGAGCGCCAACAAGGGTTCACCGCGTGCGCAAACACATTGTTTTGCACGGCCTTTTAATGGTGGCATAATGTGTGAGGCGGAGATCGACCATGAAGACGCACTTTGCTGCCGTTATCCTCGCAGTCACTTTTTCAGTGGCTCACTTTTCGCAAGACTTCCAACTGGGCGAAGTTCAGGGTGAACTCGTCAACGCGCATCACAAACCAATTGCAGGCGCGCAATTGGTATACATGAGAAACACAGACGGCAAGGAATATCGGTGCATTACGGACTCCAAAGGCCGCTTTTACATGAGCGGATTACCAGTTGGTGATTACAAATTGGAAGTGAAAGGCCCTGGTGGCGAGACACTTTACTCATCGCAAAAACACGTGTTTGCCGAAGGCCAAAAATCCTTAAACATTTTACGCATTGATCTCGCGGTCATTTCTCCAAGATCACCGCTTGATTCGGGTGTAGACTTCAAGGTCCAGGACATCCAGCCCGGCAAATGGCGTAAGACCACCAGGACCACAATCCCAGATCTTACTGTCGAGGAAATGGCACATCTTCAGGAGAATGCTGCTGTCGAATATTTAGAGTCGCGCCCGGATGTCAGCGATGCGATCAACCATCAAGATTGGGAGATTGCTTCAAAACTGCTCAAGCGGCTCATTGAAATCGCACCGGGCAAATGGGAGCTATACCAGAACCTCGGAATAGCGCAACGGCATCTGGAGAAATACCAGGATTCCATCGCAAACTTTGAAACGGGATTGGCACTCATTGCGCGCGAGACTAGCAAGAACGACCGGATCAAAATCAGGGAAGCCATGGCTTCAATGTTTATGGGTGAGGGAGACTCCTACTTTACTCTGGGAGACATGCACGCTGCCGCAGCTCAGTTCAGGCAAGCGACTGAAGTAGATACGAGCCCTGCTCTTGCATACATCCGCCTGTGCTCGGCCGAATACAATGGCGGTAACGATGACCAGGCGATCGCCGCCTGCAAGAAAGCAATCGAATCTGATCCAACCGAGACAAGATTTTACCAACAGCTGGCAGGCATCCAGGGTAACCTGGGAAAAAATTCTGATGCCATACAGACTTATGAAAAAGGCCTTGCTTTGGCGCAAGATGAACTTCGCATGCTGAACCGCAGTACCAGTTCCAACATCAATTCTAAGAGCAATGCCGAGATATCCGGCGCGAGCCGATACAGCAGAGAAATAGGACAAATGCTTTTTGGGGAAGGCAATGCCTACTTTGCCCAGAAAAAATACAAAGAGGCGGCCACATTGTTCGCGCAGGCCGCCGAAACAGCGCCATCGCCGGTGTTGGCTTACTTTAATCTCTGCGCGTCACTTTATGATATGAATGATTTCCCCGGTGCGAGCGCCGCTTGTGCGAAAGCAATCACCCTTGACCGCTCATTTGCGGACGCCTATTTTGCCAAAGGATCCGCAGATTACGTTATTGCTCTCCGACGCAAAAAGTTCGCTCCACCGCCCGCTGCGACCATAGCTATAAAAAAATATTTAGAACTGTCGCCCGTGGGAATATATTCAGACCGTGCGCGTACCATTCTTGAGGAAATAGGCGTCAAGAATTAAATATGGTGCCGAGAGGGGCGATTCTGCCCGTCCCTTTGTCTAAGCCGCTAAAACATTGACGAAAGTGCGATTCAGGCAGTATTTATGCGGCTTTACGAACCTTAAGGCCTCGTTAGCGGTGCCCCAGAATCTCGCGAGGCTGTGCATCGAGCGACGCGGGCGACAACCTGACGGTGCGGGCGACTGAGCCCTTCTCCGCGAATGCCCGCTCCGGATCGGGATTGGATAGCAATCAAAACTCGTCGCCAATTCGTCACCGCCCCGTATGGTCAAAATCTCAAACGTGTTGCAAGGTCAGGATTTTACAGCTCCTCACGTTCCTCTTCGTATGTCCTTTCTTCAAACTGGAATAGCGCGTAGAATCCGGTTTTCCATGACAACGAAGATGCAGGAAGCGGATAAATGATCTGGGCGCGCATGTTGGCCTACATCAACGGAACGGTGGACCAGGAACTGTTGTTGAGGAACGAGTATCTGGCCGCCGAGAACCGGATTCTCAGAGCCCAAATCAAAGGCAGGTTGCTGTTATCTGACGCCGAAAAAGCTACGCTGGCGGAAATCGCCCACCGGCTGGGACGGAAAGCTCTGAAAGAAGTGGCGGCGGCCGCGAAGCCCGACACGCTCCTGGCCTGGTACCGCAAGCTCATCGCCAACAAGTTTGACGGATCGAAGTTCCGTAAATCCCG
>DATCAX010000075.1:0-4690 GCA_036512375.1 Candidatus Angelobacter sp.
AATTTGGCTTTTAACAGCGCAACTTTGTCTTCGGCCAACTTTACCTCGGCGTCCGCTTTGGCCTTGGTAATTTCCTGGTCAGCTTCCGCCAGCTGGGAGCGGCTTTGCTCCAGGTTGAACTCCTGCTCACTGGGATCAAACTCCACCACGACCTCGCCGGCTTTCACCTCTGCGCCCGTCTTGAGCAGATGAATGATCTGCAGCGTGCCGCTCACGGACGGCGCAACCAGATTGGAGGAATGCGGGGTGTGCAGTTCAGCCACGGTGTTGATGTCCAGTTGCAGCGTGCCCTTCTGCACTCGTGTGGTAGGAACGGTCTTCGCCGCCGGCCGCAATTGCTTTACAGCATAGGCAATGCCAATGCCCAGCAGCAGGACGATCATCCCGACCACGAAGTTGCGCACCAGTTTCCTGCTCATGGCTGCTGTGTTTTCTCCTGCGTGGGATCTTTCAGCGCAACTTTATCTCCGGCCTGCAATCCGCTGCCGATCAGCAACGTGGCATTGCTGCGCCGGGTTACCTGCACCTGCCGTTCTTCAAACTTCGATCCCTTCAGTACGTACGCTACCGAGCCGCCATTCTTTTCAAAGACTGCTTCCGGCGCCAACAAAAGTCCGTTTGCGATCTTCTCTACCGCAATCCGTCCGCTGGCGCTCATGCCCGGGCGAATGCGTGGATCGGAGTCCAGTATCTGGATAGCGATGTCAAAGTTCTTGGTAAAAGGCCAGGAAGAGTAGTCCAGCTTGGCCAAAGGGCTTATCTCCGCCACCGATGCGGGAAATTCCTTGTCTGCAATGGCATCAATGCGTACGGTGGCTGTCTGTGCGGCATTCAAGCGTCCACGGTCGCTTTCATCCACACGGGCACTGGCTCGCACCACCTTCAGGTCAGGCAGCTCGGCGACAACCGCCCCTGTCCAGGCGCGATCACCTTCCTTAAAGTCAGGAGTCGATCCGCCGGTGGTCCAATTGCGCGCACGAAAGTTGGGCATAATGGTGACCATGCCGTCCGCCGGCGCGCGCTTCGTGAGCGATGCGAGCTGGCGCTCCGTCACCCGAACATCAAACAACGCTTTGTCACGTTTCAGTTTCTTGGAATCAATCTCCGCGTCGCCTGAAGCCTTGGTTGACCGGTCTTTCTGTTCAAGTTCCTTGAATTTTTGCTGCGCGTCCGTCAGCTTGAGCCGGGTCTTGGCGCCATCAATTTCAGAAAGGATTTCCTGCTGGCTGGTGTCAAGCTTCGCGCGGTCAACGTCGTAACGTCCCTGCAGCACGTCTGTGGCATGCTGCTCTGAGGTCAGCCGGTTTTCCGCACGGCTGTGTTCAATATCCGCTTCAGCGGACTTCAATACTGAACGTTGCTGGTCGAGCGTCCGTTGCAGCACAGACGTGTCAAACTGCACCACGACGTCACCCGCCTTCACCTGTGTGCCGGTGGGCGTCAGCTTGACGATCTGCAAATCTCCGGCAATGGAAGGCGCGGTAAGCTGCACCGATTGGAGCGCTTTGATCTCGCCACGCACCTGAACGTAATCCACAAACTCGCCACGCTTTACTTCCGCCGTGGGGATATTCGGCGCTGAGCCGCGGTGCAATGCCACTGCGCCCATCGCGACCACCAGGAATGCGGCGATGGTCAGCGCGGTAAGGCCCTTGCGGCGCTGTAAGAATCGGATGAGTGCCATGTCGCGCATCAGCTTGGGTTCCTCAGCAGCACTGCGCCTTTTTCCACGCCGGAAACGATGACCTGTTCGGCGTCATTGGCGGCACCCAGTTTCACTTCGCGCCGGTCATAGGTGGAACCGTTCCTGACCTCGACGAAATGCTTTCCGTTATCGGCCATCACCGTGTCTCGCGGGGCTACCAGCGCATTGGGCCGGCGATCAATCTCGATCTCCACCGCAGAAGAAAGGTCAGGTAGAAGTTTGGGATCGGTGCCATTGATGGAGAAAATCACAATCAACGTTCGCGATTTACCTGAAAAGGCGCTGGTCTGGGCCACCGCCGCAATGCCTGCAATCTTTCCGCTGAATGACAGCTCCGGATACGCGTCCAGGCCGATGCCCACGCTCTGGCCTTCCCGCAGCGCTTCAATGTCTGCCTGGTTCACTTTGGCCCGGACTTGCATCCGGGCCGGGTTCACCACCGACATAAATGGAAAACCGGCGCGCACTTCGTCGCCTTCCTGCACGTCTGACATGCTGCCGCCCTTCCACATGGAATTGATCACGGCAACTCCATCCATGGAAGAATGCACCACCATTTTCTGAGTGTTGCTCTGCGCCCATTTCATCGCCGTCAGGGCGCGGTCACGCTGGATTTCCAGTATCCTCAGTTCGGCCTTTGCCGCCTGGCGTTTCAGATCGAATGTTTGCGAGAGCTGCAGAAACGTTGCGCGCGCCTGCTCCAGGTCCTGCAGGTTCTTTTCCGCGTCGATTTTGGAAACGATTTCGTTCTTCTTTACTTCCAGCTCGGCGGTTTTCTGGGCGTCTTCGGCTTTTTTCAGTTCTGTTTCATCAGCCGCCCGCAACGCGGCCTGGTCCGCTTCTTTCTTGCCGATCTGCGCCACCAGTCCCTTGTATTCCGCTTCTTTATCCAGGACGTTTTTCAACTGCGCCTGCCGGTCAAACTCCACCAGTACGTCGCCCTGGTGTACCGCGCTGCCGTTCTTGACCATTCTGGTGATGATCAGGGTGTTCAGGCCCTGCCCGGAAAGGCGTGGCGCCGCGATGGTGTGCGATTCCACGGCTTCAACGATTCCGTTGACGCGGACTTTCTGCACAAAATCCTTTTGTTCCACTACAGCTGTGCGTGTGCTTTGATGGCCCGGGCCTGACCTGCCGGAAGCGTTCAGCCGGGCAAAAATTGCCCCTGCAACCAGTACCGCTAACAGCAAAGCAATCGCTATCGTCCACCGCCTGGCTCCCGGTTTTGGCGGTGCCTCCTGTGGGACAGGCTCCGGCCCGCGGGCGGGCTGGGTAATGGGCGCGGGCGCAGCTTCTGCTGCACTAAAGATTAGTGATGTCTTATTCACTCGTCTTACCTGTTCGTCTTTAACTGGGACTTAATCCGCAGTGAAACCATCATGGCTTTCCTGCTACCAATCTAGTTGGGGGGATGTCACTACTATAGGTCAATTCCGCCTATTATGAAACCGTTTTTCTGGGCTTTTCTGCGCAGACTAACGGCCCTTCTGAACTATAGGAATGCTTCACCAACGCCCTTCTTGCGGGATTTTAACGGACGCAGGGAATGTATTTTGGACGGCTTTGCGCGAACAGCTGATTGCCGGTCAGGATAGAATGATGGCGCTCGCTGCATCCACGCCACGTAATTACCGGGAAGGAATGAATGGCCGAGGAAACCGCATCGAAATCGCAGTTGCGCCGCGCTATGGGCTTCTGGGACGTGCTGCTCTTCAACATCGCCGCCGTGCTGGGTCCGCGTTGGATTGCCGCCGCAGCACACAACGGTACTTCGTCCATCAGCTTGTGGGTGCTGGCTGCGGTGTTTTTCTTTTTGCCGACAGCGCTGATCATCATTGAGCTTTCCACGCGCTATCCGGCGGAAGGCGGGCTTTACGTTTGGAGCAAAGAGGCGTTTGGCGACTTCCATGGTTTTGTGGCTGGCTGGGCCTACTGGATTTATACGTTCTTTTATTTTCCCGGACTGTTGACCGCGAGCGTAGCGATGTCGGTCTATATTGGCGGACCGAAATATGCGTGGCTGGCCGGTAATCCCAGGTATCTGCTGTGGGCGTCTTTGGGATTGCTGGCGATTGCGGTGCTGTTTAATATCGTTGGGCTCGATATCGGCAAGTGGCTGCAGAATGCCGGAGGCGTTTCCACCTACGTTCCGCTGGTGATGCTGGTGGGCATTGGAACGTATCTGGCGCTGCATCGCGGCAGCGCAACACATTTCACATGGCCGAAGATCTGGCCGGAGTGGCCGCCGGACATCGACAAGCTGAATTTCTGGTCGAGCATTGCGTTCGCTTTCACCGGCATGGAACTGGTATGCGCCATGAGCGAAGAGATTCGCGATCCGCGCAAAACTTTTCCGCGCGCCATCTATGCTTCCACGGGCCTCATCGCCGTGATTTACGTTCTTGGCACTATGGCGCTCTTGTGGCTTTTGCCGGCGGAACAGATTGATCCTCGCAATGGCGTCTTCGGCGGCATCAGCTTTGGTTCTGCAGCACTGGGGATTGCCTGGTTCGGAATGCTGGCAGCTTTGCTGGTGACTGTCGGCAATGCCGGAGGCGTAGGAGCGACGGTTGCAGGCGTGGCGCGCGTCCCGTTTGTCGCTGGCATTGACCATTATCTGCCTTCGTATTTCGGCAAGATCCACCCCAAGTGGAAGACGCCGTATATTTCCATTCTGATTCAGGCGGTGATTTCGGCGGCGATTCTGGTGCTTTCGCAGATCAATGCAACGGTCATCGGTGCGTATCAATTTCTGGTTTCGATGTCAGTGATTCTGTATTTCATTCCCTTCCTTTATATGTATGCGGCAGCCATCAAGCTGGCGCACCGCAAAGACCGCGCTGACGGCCAGGCTGTGCTGGTCCCGGGCGGCATGCCGGGCATCTGGATTGCCGGGTCACTCGCGTTTCTGATCACGGCTGGGTCCATGATTCTGGCGGCGATTCCGCCGGGCGGAGAAAACAAAATCCTTTTCGAAGCCAAACT
>DATCAX010000076.1:0-2157 GCA_036512375.1 Candidatus Angelobacter sp.
TGAAGCTGCGGTCACGGCAACTGGTGTCGCATTGATTGCCGGCGGCGTGAGCATATTGCTGGGGGTAAAGCCGAAACTGGGCACAGCGGCAATTGCCGGTTTTCTCGCGGGCGTTTCGCCGGTGATGCATAACTTCTGGAGCGTCCAGGACCCAAACCAGCGCATGAATGAAATGGTCCACTTCAGCAAGAACATGGCGCTCCTGGGCAGCGCTCTGGCGCTCATGGGCGTGGATGAGCCCTGGCCGGCAAGTGTTCCCATCAGCCGGGATGAGGTCGAAGCACGGGGCTACGAAGATCTGGTCGCCGCATAAGCTGAAAACGGGAGATAAAATGCACCGCAGAGAATTTCTGAGAGGCATAGCTTTAACCGGAATTGCGAGCAGAGGCGCGCGAGGTCTGGCCAGCAGCTTTGCCGGCGGCTTGCAATCGAGTGCGGGCGGAAATAGAGAAGGAGGCTCGATGATCTATCGCACACTGGGGCGGACTGGCGAGAGGGTTTCCGCCATTGGCATGGGCGGATTTCACATCGGACAGCCGAAACTTACCGATGATGACAGCGTGAAGCTGATTCGCGCCGCCATCGATGGCGGAATCAACTTCATGGACAACTCATGGGACTACAACAAGGGGCAAAGTGAAGTCCGCATGGGGAATGCGCTGAAGGATGGTTATCGGCAGAAAGTTTTTCTGATGACGAAGCTCGATGGCCGCACAAAAGAGGAGGCCACCAAGCAGATCAACGAATCATTGCAGCGCCTGCAGACTGACCATCTTGACTTGATCCAGCACCACGAGATTATTCGCTTTGACGATCCCGATCGAATCTTCGCCGAGAACGGCGCGCAGGAAGCGGTGCTGGAAGCCAAGAAGGCCGGCAAAGTGCGTTACATCGGGTTTACCGGACACAAAGATCCGCATATCCATCTGTATATGCTTGAGGTAGCGGCCAGGAACAAATTTCGTTTTGATACCGTGCAAATGCCGTTGAACGTGATGGACGCGCATTTCCGCAGCTTTGGCAAACTTGTGCTGCCCAAACTGGTGGAACAGCAGACTGGCGTGCTGGGCATGAAATCGATGGGCGATCACATCATTCTGAAGAGCGGCGTGGTCAAGGCGATGGAATGCCTGCACTACGCGATGAACCTTCCAACTTCCGTGGTGATTACCGGAATCGACAGCCAGGAAATACTGCAGCAGGCATTTGAAGCCGCTAAAACTTTTAAGCCCATGAGCAAGGAAGAGGTAGCGGCTCTGCTGGCGAAGACAGAGAGAGTAGCGACAAAGGGCGAGTTCGAGTTATTCAAGACATCAGCACACTTCGATTCCACGGCGCACCATCCGGAGTGGCTGGGCGGACAGTCACCGCACGTGGATAAACTCGCCGGACCGCCGGGCTAAAGGAGCGTAGCCTTATGGCTCCGCGTTGATCGAGACGAACTCAGTCCTTACGTCACCATTGCGGCTGATGGTGTGCATGGCGAATCCGAGTTGCCCGCTCCAGGGTAGAAGCCGGCTGGTGCTGGGCGCGACGTGCCAAGTGATGCCATCGCGTTCGAAAACATTGCCGACATGCCAATGGCCGACCAGCATGTGCTTCACACCGAGGCGATGCAGCAGATTTATTTCGCGTGAGCGATAGGGCTCATTGATGACCCAATAAGGCTTGTTATCGGGAAGCACATCAGAGCGCTCCGCCGGGATGTGCTGAATGCCAATAACAATATTTCCGCCACGCTGATCGCTAGCACCATCGTTGTTCCCGCGATCATCCTGGTCGGCTTGATTCTGCTGGCGCTGGTCATCGTTGTTTTGATTCTGGCGGTTTGCTCCGCGGTTCCACCAGTGGCGACGGTTGCTGCGATCGTCGGCGTTTGACCCTGAACCCTGGCGTGAAAGCCACGAAAGCATTTTCTGCGATTCGGCCTCGGTCTGCGGCGGCATTGGCTGTGGCGATTGAGCGTCAAACTGGTCGAAGTTGCCTAGAAGCTGGGAATCGATCACGAGAAATGTCACACCCTTTACCTGGAAACGGTAGTAGTCCGGGCCGAAAACGTTGCGATATTTCTCCACGTCATTGCTGTGGACATCATGGTTTCCGGGCGCATAGTATACGGGTGCATGCAGCCACTTTAAGATGCCGCGGGCGCGCAAC
>DATCAX010000077.1:0-8114 GCA_036512375.1 Candidatus Angelobacter sp.
AGAACTTCTTTTTCGCGATCAGTGAATGTGACCCTGCCCGCGGGAAAGATGCGTCCCGGAGACGACGTGACGCGTTCGATGAAGATGGAGAGCACGCGGCGCGGAGCCCATACCGAACCCGCGTGCACGATCCGCATGGCCTGGATGAATTCCGCGGGTGAAGCGGCTTCATCCACATAGCCTTTCGCGCCTGCGGCCAGAGCTTTCAGAATTGTTTCATCATCGGCGCCGCTTCCGGTAACGATGATGCGCAGATCAGGGCGTGCGGCTTTGAGCCCGGCCATCACGTCAAACAGGTTTTGTCCTGCCCTTGTGCCCAGCAGGACAAGATCAATATCTTTGCGCGGACCCAATTCCGCAAGACTGCAGGAAACTAATTCCAGATCTGTTTCGGTATCGAACAATGACTTCAGTCCGATAAACCGCAGCGGATCGCTCTCTACCACAGCTATGCGAATCGTTCTTTTCGATGCGCCTGCTTTCATCAAAACTCCTTCCAAGACCGTGGCGTGAATGTGCGTATTGTAAGCAAAAATTGAGCGCGCGATCTGAAAGTATCATGAACCTCAGCCCAAGCCCATTACTTAGCAGGGTACATGTACTGAAGTTGAAGCGCAAGGATAGGTGAGTGAACCCAGGGTTACTTGCTGGCTTCCAGTCGGCCACCCTCAGGGCGGAGAATGAAACCGTCGGCATGGCCCAAAGCGAAGCCTCGGCGGTAGCCTTCACAGTAGCTTTCCTCGGCGGGAAGGTCGCGTTGTTTCGCTGTCCGGAGATTACTGCAGCCCACAAAATGGAAATCGACCTGAGCGGTGCCGGATTGGTCAGAGCCGCCGCGATCAAAGCCTTCGTTGTAACCAAAGAAAAAGCCCTCATCAAAGTGCGTGAACCGCGGATCGGTAGATGAATGGGTATCTTCCAGAGACGCGGCCACAGCCCGAAGCATGTCCACACCTCGGAATAGACGTCCCGAATAACCGTCGCCGTATCCGGCCTTCAAACCAGCATGGAAGCCCCGTTCAAATACATTGCGCGGGCCAAATTGCGGGGAATATCCCAGTTTCAGGCCACGGAAATCCTTGATTTTGACGCGTTGCGAACTGCCCAGGCTGATGTCCGCGTTTCCCACGTGGTAGCCCTCTTCATAGCCGTGCCGGTAACCATGGGCAAAAGCCGAGTGCGACAGCACCACGGCCGAGCCGGACTCGCTCAAATGGAGGTCTTGCGCCCGCGCCGAAAAGGCGCACCCCGCGGCGAGGAAAATCGTTAGAAGCAGACGCGCCATAGGCCTGGGGACCTCCTGAGTCGTTCTGTCAGATGAACCTAAGTAACCGCGGGATGTCAGCTCTCTTACGCGTCCCTAAGGTCAATTAATCCAACCTCTAAGTTTTTCGATGAATGGCCGTAAATCGTAAGTAGCTGGATACTTATCTCACCTTAACCCAATCATGAAGAGTTGAGCTGACCTCTCCGGCTACGGCAGATTAAAACCTGGGGGAAACGGAGCCGAAAGAGGAAGGCGACTAAGACTGATTTGCGATATTCCCCGGGCGGCAAAACAGCCGCCTGGGGCACTCGTATTTCCCCCGGGGTTCAAGGTTCTTTCCGGAAGACGTTATGCGAAACCTGCTGCGACACATGCCGCTGGTTTGTCTTTTAGTGCCGACCTTAGCGCTGTGCGCGCAACCTCGCAATCCTTACGATCTTGAACTCGAAACCCTCCGTTCCCAATGGACTTCAGCCGGCACGCTGGAAAAACTAACTCTCCTTGACCATGCCCGCCGTTTGCGCGACTTTGCCGATGATCGCAGTCAGGTGCAGCTTTTTCTTGAGAACCTCCGGCAATCCCCTGCGGAAACCGAGCTTGTAAAGAATGAGGCCGCTGCCTATGTTGACGATCTCCGCACTTTCACGGTCCCAACACAGCCGCGAGCGCAACATTGGTACGCAAGTTCTGAACCGCGACAGCGCGTCTTGTCACAAGCACGCAACAGCGCTGAGAGTGCTGCCGCTTACGCGATCCTGGCCGAACTCGAGCGTCTGTCTGGCGATACGGATGCCGCTGACCACATGTTGCAGGCCGCCAGCCTTGAACCAACAGCCACGCGCTGGCTCCGGGCGGCCCAGTTTCTGGATGAACCGCTCCGCAAATTTGCTGCGCTGCGCAGCGGCCTGTTGCTGGAACCTTCCAACCCACATCTTAACGTGGAATTGGCCACTTATTACATTGGACGCCAACAGTTGGAAAAAGCTCGTGACGTGCTGGCCGCGGCCGCAGAAGCCGCGCCGAATGATTTTGTCATCCGGGAACGCCGCGCCAGTCTCTTTTTGAACCTGGGCTTGCGATCCCAGGCGCTGCCTGAATTGCGCCGCCTGGAAAAGCGATGGCCTGCTCCTCTGTGGCTGCAGTCCCGCATGGCTCTGGACTACGAACAGATGGGCCTTCTGGACGATGCCGCGCGGCTGGCCGCTTCTGTAACGGGGGAAACAACCGATAACCGCGAACAACTTGAACTGCTGGCCCGATTCCATGAGCGCCGCCACATGAAATATGACTTGCAGGCGGACTACATTGCTCTTTCGCGCATGGAGCCCAGCCTGCCTGACGTATGGTCGCGTCTGGCGCAGGTGCAGATCGATTGCGGCGATGCCGAGGGCGCCAGGAAATCTTTGCTGCGCCTGGTTGCGCTGGATGATGAGAATACTGATGTACACCGCCGGCTTGCTCAGATCGATGAAAGCCTGCATCTCGATCGCGAAGCCCAGCAGGAACTGGCGAGAGCCTCCAGCATCGCGCGTCCAGACATCCTGGCCATGGACGCTCAATATCTGGCGGACCCAGGAATGCTGGTCAAGGATGCATTTGCCAGGGCGCCCGCTCAGGCCGATACAGCGCTGGCAGATATCCGCGTGCAGGAGCTTCTCTCCACCGGTCTGGACCGCGTGCATGTTCAGCAACTGTATTTTGTCGGCTCTGAGTCCGCGCTCGACACACATCGCGTGAGCACGATTCGCTATTCGCCTTCCACCGAAGAATTGCTCGTGATACACGCGCGCGCTTGGAAGCCAAACGGTTTTGTGCTGGACGCGCAGGAACTGGGAGACCGTGAATACGCCGATACCCTGGTCTCAATGTATTACGACATGCGCCTGCACCAGCTCCGCTTCGCCGGACTGGAGAAAGGCGATGTGGTTGAACTGGAATATTCGCTCACTCCCAGGCGCCGCTCGGCTCCCTATAGCGGATATTTCGGCGAGCTGGTTTTGTTTGCCGGCCGCGGTCCCGAACAGTTGAAGAGATACGTGCTGATCGCGCCGGCTGCACAGAAAGTTTTTGTCCACGCGGAGAAGATCGCTCCGGCAAGCGTTTCCGTCCGTGACGGCTCACAGGTCTTTGTCTGGGAAGCGCGCTCCGTCCCCGCATTGCCGCGCGAGCCGCACAGCCCGGGCGTGACGGAAATTTCTCCTTATGTGCACGTCTCAACCCAGGGCGACTGGAAGCAGCTTGGCGCGTGGTACGCCGATCTTGTGCGTCCCCAATTTGCTTTGGACCAGCCACTGCAAAGCGAGCTGGCGCGACTGACGAACAGTCTGCACAGCGACAAAGAAAAGATTTCTGCCATCCAGGAATTTGTTCTGCTAAATACGCATTACGTCGCGCTGGAGTTCGGCATTTACAGCTACAAACCTTATCCGGTGTCCCAAATCTATGCGCGGCGCTTTGGCGATTGCAAGGACAAGGCGAGCCTGATGATCGCGTTGCTGCGGGCAGCTGGAATTGAAGCCGAAATCGCCTTGGTACGCACTCGCTCACTGGGCGACGTGGTGGCTGAGCCCGCCTCCATTGCGCTATTCAATCACGCCATTGTTTACGTGCCGAAATATGAGCTATGGCTCGATGGCACCGCGGAGTATGCCGGACGCGAACTGCCGCTGGAGGACCAGGGAGCGCTGTCACTGACGGTGAGCCTGAACGGAACCGCGCAGATACGCCACATTCCCATGAGCCGCGCGGCGGACAACTATACCAGGCACATCATCCGCGGAGAACTTTCCGCGCAGGGCGTGATTCAGTTCACCGGCTCAACCACAACGCGCGGTGAAGACGCTCCCGGATTGCGCCACGATCTTGCCGTCCGCGAACAACAGCTGGATATATTCCGCCGCGAACTGGCGGAGGTTTTCCCCAGCGTTCAGGTCGATAGCGTCGCCGTGCATGGCGCTGAAGTACTTTCAAGTAGCGTGAACGTCGACTTCCAGGGCGCCCTCAATTCACCGCAATATAAGCACGTGGTTTCACTCAGCTCTTCCTGGATGCCGCGCTCCTATGTGGCAGCACTTGCCGGCGCCAGCACGCGTACGCAGGATTTGGTTCTGCCTTCGCCATGGACGACGGAAGAAGAAATTCACATCACGTTGCCGGCAGGAACAGACGTCACTTCGTTGCCGCGCGACCAGAACATCAGCGGGGCTTTTGGTTCGCTGCGGCTCCATTACAAGAAATCTGCTGGTGAAGTGACTGTTCAGAGCCATGTGCAGTTTGAAAAAGCGCGCGTCAGTGCACAGGATTATCCAGCCTTCCGCCAGTTCTGCGCCCAGGCGGAACGCAGCTTCCGCAATGAAATCACCCTGAGCCTGCCCCAATGACATTGCTGGCACGCGCTCTTCTCCTGCTTCCTCTCTTGCTGAGCGCTGCTGCGGGATTCTCACAAAAGGCCCAGCCTCACCAACCCGACAAAACCGGCGATTCCCTGCTCCAGAAATTTTCTTCTGACTTCAATTTGCCGGCGGCAGCCGAAAGCGCGGAGCTGCGTTTGCGTCGAGCGCCAAAAGACGCCGTGGCGCTTTTCGTCCGAATGGAGACGGCCGAACTGCAGGAGCGTCCTGAAGTCGTACTGGACGCGGCTCTGCGGCTTTGCGCCTTGCCTGCTGCGCCGGAGTTGCACGAACTCGCTTCAAACCGGGTCCTTGAGCACGCAGCCAATAGCTGGACGTTCAACTCGGCTCTTCGCCGGGTAAAGTCGGCCGCTTTGATCCATAACGACTGCACTTTCAACTTGAGACTGGCGCTGGTCGCGGCCGCCACGGACGGGGCAAGGATTGATCTGGACATAGCAGCTCATTCCGGCGGGATGCTCACGCGCTGGCGAATCGTGGGCCCATTCGGGAGATATAACAACGTCGATTTTGAGCGCTGCTGGCCTCCGGAAGCCGAAGCGCTTTTTCGCGCCGCATATTCAGCCGAGCAGGATTCTACTGCCGTAAGAAATGATCTTCACGTGCCCGCCGCCAAAGCGGACTTTGCACGAGCAATTACGCCAGAGCGCTTTTGGTTCCGTGACGGCATGATTACCATGCCGGAATATTTCCCTTCTTCAGGCATTTTTTATGCCGCCAGCGACGTCGAGTTGGCGACCGCGACCAATACACGGATCGATGTGTTGAGTTCAGGCAGCTATGAAATTTTTGTCGACGGCCAATCGGCGCTGCTCCATGACGCGCGTTATGCGGCCAGCGCAAGTCGGGATTCAAACTCACTGCCACTCAAGGCAGGCCGCCATCGCATCCTGGTCAAGTTCACGCCGGACGCTGTGCCGTTCAGCGTCGCTATCCATCCGCAATTTGCGATGTTACCGCAAAAGCAGTCTTCGTTGCCTCCGTCGCTCGAACAATATGCTCGGGTGTTGAAGGCGTACTTCCGCGGCGATTTTGCCGGAATGGCAAACGTACTTGGCGCCGAACGGCTTAGTGGCAACAATTACCACCAATATCTGCATGCCCTGATCAATTCTGCGGCGGAAGAACGGTCGCCGCGGGCCGACGCAGCGTGGAAGGCGGTCGCCACGGCCCAACCCACGGCCTTGCTGGCGCGTTTGAAGGCAGCGGAAAGCGCAATGGAGCGTGGCCAACCTGAGGCCGTGCGCACGGACGTAATGAGTATTCTGGCCGAGCGTCCGCAATCTGAGACGGCCTTGCAATTGGCTTTTAGCCTTTCGCGACGCAACCAGGTTGATGCTCCGGCATTGCTTAGCCGTTTGCTGGAGTCACATCCTTCGTGCGCGCGTTTGGTGGAGGCGGTTAAGTTCTATAACTCGGCGGCGGAGCAGGACAAAGCCCGCAGGGTCGAGCAGCAACTGGCATCGTGCGCGCCGGAGTCACTGCAATATGCGCGGCTGCTGGCAGAGTCAGGGCGACATAGCGCCGCTGCGGCGTACCTCCAGCAGCTGGTTATCAGGAATCCTCTGCATCGGCCCGCGAGGCGATTCCTGGTGGAGCAACTGCTGCTGGACAATCAGATCAGTGCAGCAAAGCTTCAGGCGAAGCAGCTCCGGGACATCGCAGCAAATGCCCACGGCTATGCCCACCTGGCGGATGATCCCGGCGTGGCGCAGGATAGCAGGAGCGAACGTGCCGAAGGGTTCGCGGATGGCGGCGAGTTCTATGTTCCTTACCGCCGCGATGGCGTGGATCTGGTCCGCAAATCGGCACAACGAAGTTTTTCCGGAGGAGCTGCGGTCATTCTGCTCTCCGATAAAGCAGTCCGCATTCGCCGTGATGGCCCGGTTTCAGTGTACGTGCATCGCATCACCCGCCCGCTGAACAAAGAAGGCATCAGCCGTTATGGTGAGGTCACATTGCCTCGCGGGGCTGACCTGCTGGAGCTGCGCACAATCAAAGCCACAGGCGAAATCATTGAACCCGAACTGGCTCAGCAGAAACCTACTATTTCCATGCCGGCACTTGAGGCAGGCGACGCCATCGAAGAAGAATACGTGATGCACTATGCGGAGCTGGACCAGATGCCGGAAAGCGCCGTCGCTCATTCATTCGGTTCCTTTGCCGCGCCGATACTGCATGCCCGGCTGGTCCTGCTCAGCCCGCCTGACGCCATGATTCGTATACGCGAGCAAGCCGGGACCCCGCTTCCGCTGGTGGGAGAAAACAACAGCATGGTGATCCGAATCTGGGAGCGTGACAATATTGTCCAGACGATCGCCGAATCATTTTTGCCGGCGGTCAACCTGCTGCCCACAGTTACCGTTACCTCAGCGGAAAAAACCAGCGGTCGGCTGCGGGACCAGTTAATTGACGCCTCGCGGGCTGGCATGCACGTGAATGAAGCAGTGGCAGAATTTCATCTGGTCCAAGGGGCCGGAGATGTGGAGAAGGCAAAACGCCTGTATCGCTTCGTAACGACCAAGATTGATTCTACGGGCCCCGACTGGGCGGCGAGTCCCACAGAGGACACGCTGGCCAACGGTCAAGGCAGCCGCACCATGGCCCTACTGTCTCTTTCGCGGGCTATCGGCCTCAAGGCCGGCTTGCTGCTGGCGCGTAAGATCGACCAAAACTGCGGGAAGGAACACGACTTTTCCTGTTACACCGAGCCACTGGTGCGGTTCTGGCTGGCCAACGGTGAATCCGTGGATGTTGACGCCGAATCGGATGATCTTCCCTTCGGCGCCATACCGCCATCACTTGATCCGCGAGACGCTCACCTGATTCCTTTGCTGCCAGAAGAAGAGAAAAGACCTGAAATCGTGGCCTTAACTGCCCGGATGGCGAGCGAGAAAAGTGTGGCTGAAGCCGATCTCTCCTTCCAAGAGGGAGATCTGGTGGCCAGGATTGAGGTGCAACTGGGTTCCGTGCGGGCGCAGGAGGTACGCAGTATGCTGCGCAATGCGGGGGAACACGAGCGTCAGGCATTCTTCGAACAACTGGCCATGCGCATTTTTCCCGGCGCCACAGCGGTTACCGGCGTCGCTGCGCATGAGAACGATCCCGAACAACCGCTCAAGCTCTCAGTCCGATGTATCGCTCCGCAATTCATCAACCGGCAGAGCGGCGCGGCAGAAATCAATCAATTGGCCCCCGCACTTGGCCTGGCGACTTTGTATGCCAAAACGCCGACGCGCAGATTCCCGCTCTATATTGAATCTTTATTCTTTGAAAGCACGGTCTTCCATCTGCACCTGCCCAGCAGCATGGAAGTCCACTTCCTGCCCCCGGACTTTACTGACAGGACTGAATTTGGGGAGTATGCGTTACGCTTTGTACGGTTGCCGCATCAGGTGGATATTCTCCGAGATTTCCACATCCCGGTGCAAGTGATT
>DATCAX010000078.1:0-2400 GCA_036512375.1 Candidatus Angelobacter sp.
CGAACAAGCCCTGCGAGCTAACCGAACTGGTGCGCGGATGCGAAGGTCACCTGATTGAGGAGATGACGCCCGTGGTGCGCCGCCAGAGTGTATCGCTCGACATTAAATCGGTGGAACGGATCGATGCGGCCGGCATTGCAGCTCTCATATCGCTTTATCGCATAGCCCGCGAGGCGGGACACCGCTTCAGCGTTTTGAATGCAGCACCACACGTTGCGGAGTTGCTTGCCCTGGTGGGGTTGGACGGGATCCTCCTGTCCCACAATGCGAAACCAAGATCGCGTTCCGGCCGTCGACTGGCGCAGAACGCCGCCTGAAGCGCGGCTGAAGTCTCCCCCAAAGCCTGTGCGCGGCCCCGGTTTGCGTTTCAAATCGCAAAAGCCGGGGCCTTTCTTTGTGTGGGCTTTCATGCGCTTACAAATCGAATGTGACGAAATGCACAGGCAATCGTATACTTGGGACGCTATTCGTATAGCGACGGATGAATGCCGCAATGCGCCGTCGTATGTCTGGATGACCCGCACGTGCTCAGCTTATTGACTTTAGAGTTTGAGTGTTGAACCTGCGTCCCGCCACCCTTTCGTATCGACCGCCACCGCGGAATCTAACAGATGGAGGCTTTACCCCATGACGCAGGGCGTTCTGGAACAGGCGCCTGCCGAAAAAGCAGGCACAATCGCAACCCCAACCAAGTATGTGTACTTCTTCGGCGGCGGCAAGGCCGATGGCCACGGCCGCATGAAGGATATTCTGGGCGGCAAGGGCGCCGGCCTGGCAGAGATGACCAACGCCGGATTGCCGGTACCTCCGGGATTCACGATCCAGACCGAAGCCTGCAGGGAATACATGCGCGGCAAGGTCAGCAAGCAGATCGACGTCGAGATGCTTCGCGCACTCGACCAGTTGGAAAAGCTGCAGGGACAGAAGCTGGGCGCGGGCGAAAATCCGCTGTTGGTTTCAGTTCGCTCCGGCGCCAAGTTCTCAATGCCCGGCATGATGGATACGATTTTGAACCTCGGCCTGAACGACAAGGCCGTGGAATCGCTGGCCAAGCTCAGCAATAATCCCCGCTTTGCATATGATTCCTATCGTCGTCTGATCCAGATGTTCGGAGACGTGGTTCTGGATGTTCCCAAGAAGAAGTTTGAGCACATCTTTGATGGCGTAAAGGCCGCTGCGAAGGTGAAGTTTGACTACGAGCTCAAGCCCGATGCGCTGCAAAAGATCATCGTCGAATACAAGAAGCTCATCAAGAAGGAAACCGGCAAGGACTTTCCACAGAATCCGCTGGAGCAACTTGTTGCTGCCCGCGATGCCGTTTTCAGGAGCTGGCAGAACGAAAGGGCCAAGACCTATCGCCGCATTAACCGCATTGATGACTGGCTGGGAACAGCAGTCAACATACAGGCCATGGTGTTTGGCAACCTGGGTGAGAACTCAGGCACCGGCGTCGGCTTCACGCGCAATCCGGCAACCGGCGAGCACATGTTCTTCGGCGAGTACCTGATGAACGCGCAGGGCGAAGACGTGGTTTCGGGCGTCCGCACTCCGCTGTCGATCAGCGAGCTCGAGAAGGCGATGCCCAGGGTTTACGAGCAGCTCAAGGACATTACGCGGAAGATGGAAAAGCACTACCGCGACATGCAGGACTTTGAGTTCACCATTCAAGATGGCAAGCTCTACATGCTGCAGACCCGCAACGGCAAGCGTACGGGACTGGCAGCGGTTCGCGTTGCCATCGACATGGTTCGCGAAGGCCTGATCACGCAGGAAGAAGCCATTCATCGCGTAGAGCCCAACCAGCTTTACGACTTCCTTGTTCCGCGCCTGATTGAGAAGGGCGAGAAGATCGAAGTTCTGGCCACCGGCCTTCCGGCATCGCCCGGCGCGGCTGTTGGACAGATTGTGTTCACGGCCGAAGAAGCAGTCAAGCGTCATGCTGACGGCTCCTACAAGGTCATCATCCTGGTGCGCGGCGAAACTACGCCGGAAGATATCGCCGGCATGGAAGTTGCGGCTGGCATTCTGACCTCGCGCGGCGGCATGACATCACACGCGGCAGTCGTAACGCGCGGCATGGGCAAGTGCTGCGTGGCCGGCGCCGGCGAGTGCACGGTCGACGAAGCGAAGAAGGAACTTCGCGTCAAGGGCCACACCTACAAGCAGGGCGACTGGCTCTCGCTGGACGGCACCACCGGCCGCGTGATCGCAGGGCGCCTGAAGACGCTTGAAGCTCAGCCCGACGATCCCGATCTGGTCAAGTTCATGAGCTGGGTTGACCCGGTCCGCAGGTTGCGCATTCGCGCCAACGCCGACATTCCCCGCGACGCCAAGCAGGCACGCATGTTCGGGGCTGAAGGCATTGGCCTTTGCCGCACAGAGCACATGTTCTTTGCGGAA
>DATCAX010000079.1:0-3079 GCA_036512375.1 Candidatus Angelobacter sp.
TCGTTTCTTTCAAGTTCCTGCAAACGGCGTTGTTCAGATTCTATTAAGCGATTTGAGTCAGCCGGGGTGATACCCTTCATAACAGCTTCGAGGTACTTCCTTAACGTCTCGTTGATCGCTCTGAGCTCGGAAACTTGAGCGCCAAGCGCGGACAATTGTTGCTGCTGCGATTGCTTTTGCAGGAGTTCGCGGAAGAAGCCGGACCACTGCTCCCGCAACCACGCCTCAATGTCTGCGAATCGCTCGAAAGTATGTGTTGGGTTATTTCGCGGCCTTGAGAGGATATCTTCAATCAGTCGGAATACATTCGCCGAGTCCACATGCGCGTATGTAACGTCCTTATTGTCTTTGTTACGAAGGTATGTCTGGTACTCAGAATAGACGTTGTTCTCGACGAGGACATACACCGGTATGTCGCGCGCTATGGCGCTCTCATACTCCTTCTTGGTGATGCTCTCGTAGCGCTCAAAAAATGCCCGGTTCGGGGTCTTCTGTTTCCCACTTACCTCCGTGCCATATCGACCCCCTATGATGAGGACGAAAATATCCGCATTTGCTGCTTCACGGTAGCAGGATTCATCCAACGGGGAGTCAGGCGTAAAGGCAATGTCCCCTTTTTCCGATAGGACTGGCTCAAAGCCAAGCGACTCGATGAATAGATCGAGCGATGATCGTACATGCTTAAGATCGTAAAACGTTGAACTAACGAACACGCGCGGTTTTGCCATTGGGTCATTCTATTCCTGATGAGCCCAACAGTGTCTCGGTTCGCCTAAATACAATCGGTTTTGGGCGGCTAATGAAACCGCCAAATGGGCGGCGTATGAGCCGCCAGCCGAAATCCCGATCCCCGCTTGCGAGAGAAGGATCTCGTAATTTGTTTGGTCGGGGAGAGAGGATTTGAACCTCCGACCCCCTGGTCCCGAACCAGGTGCTCTACCAGGCTGAGCCACTCCCCGACGCAACCATCCAGGCGGATGGTAAGGACGAGGCTCATTATAACAGAGCCGTAACACAAAAGAATCGCACTTGTGGGGTTCAGCACGGCAAACGTCACCGCTTGAGAGCGGGGCAATATTTTGTCCGCCATTTGTTCATCAGCCATCGTCTGGCCGGTAGAGTCGGCTGAAACCACTGGTTCATGACTGATTGCTCTTCAACAGCAGGTATTCACCTGATTGTGTCTTAGAGAGCTGTAGCAAAGAATATTGGTTCCCCCCTTGTCTATATGCTTTCACTTGAACTATGTGAACACTCCGCCCAAGCGGAAATTCCGGCAACGCCCGTGCCTGTGGGGTGTGACTCCGCGATTGCAGGGACCGCCAACGGGCGCGAAGTTACGCTGGCCGCGGATGGTTCGCGGGATGGTGCTGACTCTAAGCGCGGCGTCGGCGCTCGACGGCCCTGGTGGCTTTCCAGCCGTCGCATCCTCGTTCTCGCAGCAATCGTGCTGGGAATGCGTATCTTTGTAGGCGAAGCTTCGGTCGTGCCAACGGCATCGATGGAAGGCACAATTCTTGTAGGCGATCACCTTTTCATGGACAAGCTGCTTTACGGACCGGAAATTCCTCTGGTCCACTGGCGTCTGCCGGTGCTCAAGACCATTCATCGTGGCGACATCATCGTCTTCCGCTATCCCAAAGATCCGTCTGAAACTTTTCTTAAGCGTGTGGCTGCTCTCGGCGGCGATCAACTGGAAATCCGCAGAGGCGTGTTGTACGTGAACTCGCGGCCGGTGCAGGAGCCATACGCGGTGCATCACCTGCCGGTACACAGTCCGGAAGAGAGTTGGGGGCCGACGGTTGTGCCCGAAGGCAAACTGTTCGTGATGGGCGATAATCGCGATAATTCCAGTGACAGCCGGGACTGGGGTTTTGTGCCAATGAACAATGTGATCGGCGAGCCGCTGTTTGTGTATTGGTCTTATGACGCGCCCACATCACGCTGGCTGGATGAGAACCCGGGTCATAGGATTTCGTTTTACGCTTCCATTGCAGGGAACTTCTTCTCCAACACACGCTGGCACCGCACAGGAATGCTGCTGTAAGGCAGGCGCTTTTCCCATCCGCGGAAAACAACAGATTAGTTTCAAGACTCGGCTTTTGCCCTGATCAAATCCACAATCTGCTCTTGTACTGCCGCATTGGAGCCAAAATCTGCAACCCAATGGATTTCTGGCTCGCGCCGAAACCAGGTCATCTGACGCTTGGCATAATTTCTGTGCCCCTGTTGCGCCGCCATGATCGCCTGCTCTAAAGAAAGCTCTCCACGCAGATGCTGCATGGCCTGCTTGTATCCCAGAGAGTTCAGTGGCCATACAGATGAACCGTAACGTTCCATTAAGATACGGGTTTCTTCCAGCAGACCGGCAGAAAACATCTCTCTTGCCCGCTGATTGATGCGCTGGTACAGAGCCTCGCGGTCCGGGTTAAGACCGACGCGCAGAATTCTGAAGCCTTGCAGTGGATCGCGGCCTTGCTTCCAGAGACCGGTCATGGGCGATCGCGCGCTGATGCTTACCTCCAGCGCACGCACCACTTTGGGAACGTCATTGGCGTGGATCGTTTGCGCGGCCCCCGGATCCAGACGGCACAGGAGCTTATGCAGATATTCCGTGCCTCGTTCGGTTGCACGCTCTCGCAGCCTGCTGCGTAGTTCATCTGATCGCGGTGGTCCGGGGAACAAGCCTTCCAGCAGCGCACGCAGATACAGGCCGGAGCCGCCAGCGACGATCGGCAAGTGTTTGCGCGCGGAGATATCGTTTATTGCAAGCCTAGCCAGCCGCGAATAATCTCCGGCCGTGACGATCTCCTCTGGGCCTGCGGCGTCGATCAGATGATGCGGTATGCGGCGGCGCTCTTCCTGTGAGGGCTTCGCGGTGCCGATCTCAAGTTCTCGATAGATGGCGACAGAGTCGCAGCTCACAATCTCGCCCTGAAGCCGTTCAGCCACGTGCAGTGAAAGCGCCGTCTTTCCGCTGGCGGTGGGACCAAGGATCACCACGAGCAACGGCAGGCTCATGCGCCGCTCCACATTCGTCGCAACAATACAAACAGAAGTATGAGCAGAGCCAATAAGG
>DATCAX010000080.1:0-2078 GCA_036512375.1 Candidatus Angelobacter sp.
CGGCGTGGTTTTGAGCGTGATGGGATTTGTCGCCTGGTCGCTCACCGACTTGCAGATAGTCCCCGCGATCGGTCTCAATCCATCTATCAACATCAACCTGATTCACGTCATCGTGATGGGCAAGGTGGTGGCGGCGCTGGGCATGATCATGCTGACGCTGGAGGATGAACTGGACCTGAACAGGGTCGCTGGAGAGCGCGAACGCAGGGCGCGCCGCGAGTTGGAAGCCTATACGAATCTCATGCTTGCCCGGCGCCGGGTGGAGGACTTCGATCGCCAGGGGAGCGACATCTGCCAGGTCGTGGTGACGCACAGCCGGTTTGCGCAGGCCGCGCTGTTGCTTGAGGACGGGGGCCGGTATGGGCTGGCCGGGTCTGCCGGGCTGGACGAGGCCACAGTCGCGGCCCTGGGCAAGTTGGCCGCGCGGATTCCCGCCGCGGATTTTCTGGCTCCCGGTTCGGCTCCGTCCGCCGTGGAACACAGCCAGACGCTCAACCTGGACTTGACACCCTGGCTCAAGCCCGGCGACGACTTGAAACGGCTGCGGTTTACCAGTGCCCTGGCTGTGCCGATGACGGGACGCGCAATTACGGAAGGCGCGCTGTTGCTGGCCGGAATGCGGCCGACACAAGGGAGTTCCAAGGGACTACAGCAGGACCCGCTGCGTGCTGACGACCTGTTGCCGATCGAAATGCTGACGGCAAGGCTGCAGGCCACGCGCAGCCAGACCATGACGTTTGAAAAGCTCATTGACTCGGAAAAGTTCGCCGGACTTGGCCAACTGGCCAGCAACGTAACCCACCATTTGAACAATCCCTTGACGGTGGTTCTGGGCTACGCCTCGCTGCTGGAAGAGACAGTGCCCCTGGACGCCCCGGAGCGCAGGGGCGTTACGTCGATTCTGACCGAGGCGCGGCGCATGCGGTCCACGCTGGAGAGCCTGACGCGCATCTCGCGGGTGCAGAATGATCAGCTTGCGGCGATCTCGGTGGCCGAGTTGCTGGCCGATTTGGAACAGCTCCATCGATCCGAGCTTTTGCAACGCTCGATTGAATTCCAACTAAACGTTGCGCCCGCCTTGCCCAGGGTGCTTTGCAGCGCGCATCAACTGCGCCAGGCGGTGCTGCATTGCCTGCAGTATTCCATTGCGGCGATCGAGAACCAGGGTCCGGCTTCCATTCCTGAAGGGCCGAAGACCATTCGCATGGAGGCAACCGCCGAGGGCAACCTGGTGCAGATTCTGGTGGCTCACTCGGGGCCGGGATTCCTCGATCCCGAACGCGCGTTCGATCCGTTTACACCCACACAGATTGGCGGCGAGACGGTGGGGCTGGGGCTAAGCTTGTGCGCCACGATTTTGCGCGACCACAATGGGCGCGCTTCGGCGGTCAATCTCGACCCGCGCGGGGTGGCGATCATTCTGGAGCTGCAGGCGGCGTAAGGCTGCGGTGTGAGTCGAAGGACCTGTAATCAGCTCGGTACCCAGGTCAATTCCTCCGGAGTAAACCACTCTGCGCTTAGATCGACCCATGCAGGGTTGGTTTTCTTTATCAATGCAATTTTCTTTGCACGAGTCCACCCTTTTAACTGCTTTTCACGATCGATTGCGTTGCTCGGATCGACGAAGCGCTCGAACCATACCAGCCGGTTGCAGTTATATGTCGCTGTGAATCCCTCGTGCAGCTTTCTTTTGTGCTCGAACATTCTCTTCCGCAAGTCACCGCTCATGCCGATGTAGATGGTCAAACTTCGGCTGGCGGCGATGTATGTGAAGTAGTAGCCCTCGTGCATGGGGACACTCTAAATTCGAGTGCTCTGGCCTTGATGTGAGGGCGAATACGCCGAAAAGCAAATGCAGGTCCTTCGACTCCGCTGAAAGGCGCTTCGCTCAGGATGACTGCATCTGTAAGTAGCTGTTGTTGAGGACAATGAAGGAAAAATGCTGGCAAAGGGGTCATTTCTGCACCGCAAACGCAGATTCCGTAGAATGGATGTGTAGGGCTTCTTCCCCGACTCGATGGCATTTACCGAACAATACGATGTGGTTGTAGTTGGCGCGGGGCACGCGGGGTGCGAGG
>DATCAX010000081.1:0-4127 GCA_036512375.1 Candidatus Angelobacter sp.
CAAACACAGCCGAGCTTTATGCCGAGCAACAGGGCATCACCCGCCAGCACATGGATGAGTTCTCGCTTCAGTCGCAGCAGAAAGCCGGCGCAGCGCAGAAGGCCTGCCGACTGGCGGAAGAGATTGTCCCGGTAGCGCTCAAGAACCGCAAAGGCGAGCCGACAGGAGAGATGTTTGAGAAAGACGATCATCTCCGTCCGGAAACCACAATGGAAGGGCTGGCCAAACTGAAGGCTGCTTTTGGCAAGAATGGTACCGTAACCGCCGGCAATGCCAGCGGCATTGTAGATGGCGGCGCTGCCGTGGTGATGACGACACTCGATCAGGCTGAAAAGCGCGGTCTGAAACCGATGGGACGCATTGTAAGCTGGGGCATCGCCGGAGTGGATCCCAAAATCATGGGCAGCGGCCCGGTACCGAGCACTCGACTGGCGCTGAAAAAGGCCGGCCTGAAACTGGATGAGATTGATCTGATAGAGGTCAACGAGGCCTTTGCCGGGCAATATCTGGCGGTTGAAAAAGAACTCGGCCTGGATCGCAACAAAGTCAACGTAAACGGCGGCGCGATTGCTCTGGGCCATCCCCTGGGCGCCACGGGGACAAGACTGGTGATCACGGTGTTGCACGAACTGCGGCGTCGCAAAGCCCAGTATGGATTGGCTACAGCATGCATCGGCGGCGGGCAAGGGATTGCGATGATCGTCGAGAATTTGCAGCGGTAGCTTTTCTGCAATCTCGAGCGAAGCGAGAGAACGCTACAGCTCCGAGAAGTTGGAGAATCACTAGTCGTTCCCTGAGATTCGTCGGTGTTATAGGGCTCCCTCATCCGCAAACCCGGCGGATTCGGGATTTCAGAAAAAGGGCTTTGTAGTTCAGTAATAGTCTGTCCTCGAAAAGGAATCATATGCAGATAAAAAAAGTTGGAGTGCTCGGTTGTGGCCTGATGGGTTCAGGCATTGCCCAGGTGAGCGCCGTGGCTGGTTATGACGTTGTGGTCTTAGAGCAGGAACAGAAGTTTCTCGATAAAGGTTTTGCGGGGATTGAGAAGTCACTGGCAAAGATGGCCGAGAAGCCGGAGAAAAGCGGCATCACTCCGGAGAAGGCCAAGGAAGCGCGCGCACGCATCAAGGGCTCAACAAGCCAGAACGACCTCGCCGATTGCGACATCATCATCGAGGCCATCATTGAGAACGTGGAAGTGAAGAAGAAAACGTTCGCGGCGCTGGATGCGATTGTAAAGAACGATGCCATCTTCGCCAGTAACACTTCTTCAATCTCCATCACTGAAGTCGCAGCCGCCACTAAACGCGCTGGCCGCTTTGTGGGGCTGCATTTCTTTAACCCTGTCCCGCTGATGAAGCTGGTGGAAGTGGTACGCACCATCGCAACGGACAATGCTGCTTTTGAGACGGCCTATGAATTCGGGAAGAGCCTGGGCAAAGTCCCAGTCCGGACGAGCGACAAGACGGGCTTCATCGTAAACCGCTTGCTAGTTCCCTACATGCTGGATGCGATTCGAGCTTATGAAGAAGGCGTCGGCTCAATTCCTGACATCGACAACGCCATGAAACTGGGTTGCGGCTATCCCATGGGGCCGTTCACACTGCTTGATTTTGTCGGTCTCGATACCACGTACTACATCACGCAAGTGATGTTTGAAGAGTTCCGCGAGCGTCGCTTTGCCTCGCCGCCATTATTGAAGAGGCTAGTGATGGCTGGGTGGTATGGTCGAAAGACCGGCAAAGGGTTTTACGATTATGTCGACCCGAATAATCCAGTCCCAGGACAATTTTAGGCAGAAAAAGATTAGCCGCGAATCAAACCAAAGAACGCGAATCACAATTTAGATTGGCCGCTCTGGATTCGTGCTTATTCGCGTGGATTCGCGGCCCGGTTGGTTGAGAAGCATGGAAAGCGTCAAACTCGAAAAGAAGAACCAGATTGCTTACGTCACCATTGACCGTCCCAAGGTGCTGAACGCGCTGAATATGGCCACCATGCAGGAACTGTGGCAGGTTTTCAGCGAATTGAAAGACGACAAACAGATTCGCGTCGTCATTCTCACCGGTGGCGGAGAAAAAGCCTTCGTTGCGGGCGCGGACATCAATGAACTGGCAAAGAATAACGCTGTCGCGGCCAAGGAGTACACCCACAAAGGCCAAGCCACGCTCGATCTGATCGAGAATCTGGGCAAACCGGTGATTGGGTGCATCAATGGCTTCGCCCTGGGGGGCGGATGCGAGATTGCCATGGCCTGCACCATGCGCCTGGCCAGCGAAAACGCCAAGCTAGGCCAGCCTGAGGTAAAGCTTGGCATTATTCCAGGCTATGGCGGCACGCAACGGCTGCCAAGATTGGTTGGCACCGGACTGGCAATGCAGATTCTTTTGACCGGAGAGATGATCAACGCCCAAGAAGCGCACCGCATTGGGCTGGTAAATGAAGTAGTCGCTGCTGACCGGTTGATTCCGCGTGCGGAAGAAATCGCGCAGAAGATTATCGGCATGGCGCCGTTGGCGATCCAATATTGCATGGAAGCCGTGAATCAGGGCATGAATATGACGCTGCCCGAAGGACTCTTTCTGGAAGCCACCCTATTCGGTATCTGCTGCGCCAGCGAGGACAAGAAGGAAGGCACAACAGCCTTTCTGGAAAAGCGCGCCGCCAATTTTCAGGGCAAATGATGCATCCTGACTGGGAACCGGACAAGCTTGCCACGGCCGCAGTTTTCTATAACCTGCACGAGGCTGACATCGCCAAAGGGCTGCTGGATTCATGTGGCGTAGACTGTTTCTTGTGCGATGAGCACATGCATCGCGTGCATCCGCTGGCCAGTGACATTATCGGCGGTGTGCGGCTGCAGGTTGCCCAACAGGATGTTGAGCTGGCCAAGGAGCTGCTCAAAGAATACAAACCTCCGGAAGATCCTTCGGGTCCCGGGCCGATAGAATGATCTATTGAACGATTGGGTTTAATGATTAGGTCGAATGATTAAGGGCATTACAACAATCCGCCATGCCGCCGGCAACAAAGAGTTCAAGGCGCTCAGCAAGCTGTTTGACGCCATGGGATTCGAGCGCGGAACACCATGGAAGACCGCGCGCGGTCAGGGCGCGCCATTCAAGGCGCCATTGGGACAGATTGAGTTTGTCGAAGGGCTGGAAACAATCCATGCCGATATCTGGATTGAGGTCACAGACCTGGATTCGATTCGCGATCTTCTGGCAAAAGAAAACGTGAAGGCTTCAGCGGAGATCCGGCAGACGGCATGGGACTCACGATTTCTGGTGGCTGAACCGGCCAAGGGGTCGAAAGTCCTTTTCTGGCAGAAGAACCGTCCCACGGACGACGCGATTGAAGGCGATTTGAACGCGCGCGGCATGCGCTTTGGCGTGGTCGTGAGCCGATGGAATTCGTTCATCACCGAACGCCTACTACAAGGCGCGCTGGACGGGTTGCGTCGCAGCGGCTGCCGCGAAGAAGATATCTCGATTGTGCGAGTGCCGGGCGCCTTTGAAATTCCTTCACAGGCGCGCACGCTGGCGCAGAGCGGAAGGTATGACGCCATCGTTACGCTGGGCTGCCTGATTCGCGGTGAGACCACGCACTACGAACATATTTCGACAGAAGTCACGCGCGGAATCGGACAATCGGCACAGGAAACCGGTGTGCCGCATACTTATGGCGTGTTGACCTGTGAGAACCTGGAACAGGCGCTCGATCGCGCGGGTTTGAAGGCGGGAAACAAGGGCTTTGAAGCGGCGATCTCCGCCGTGGAGATGGTGAGCTTGCAGCGGAAGACGCGAGGGCGGGCGAAGAAGAAAGCCACCTCCGGGAAGAAGAGCAAAGGCCGTTAAAAATGGGAACCCGACGTAAATCTCGAGAACTATGCTTGCAAATGCTCTTCCAATGGGACATGGGCAAGCAGGCGCCGGACCACGTGAAAAAGACCTTCTGGTCGGAGCGCGGAGAAGTGGACGAAGAGACGCGGAACTTTGCCGACGACATTTTCCAGGTTGCCGTCGATCGGCAGCAGGAAATTGACGAGCTGATCCAGAAGCATGCCCAGCACTGGCGGATGGAGCGCATGGCCGCGGTGGATCGCAATGTCCTGCGCACGGGCGTGG
>DATCAX010000082.1:0-13054 GCA_036512375.1 Candidatus Angelobacter sp.
ACCTTGGGTCCATCCGCAACGAAATTGGAAAGCGCGTTGATGTCGTAGTAATAAAGCCTGCCGTCGCGATCATCAATGATGTACTCAATGCCTCCGACTTCAATTTGAGCTTCCTGCATGATGCGCTCGACCTGTTGAATGATGTCGTCTGAAGGCGTGAAGCCTTCGACTTTAAGCCCGGTTTTTGGGGCATCCACAGCGCATGCGCCGCGAGCCAGGTCCTGGCCGCCGGTGGTCTTGCAGATATCAGCGGGACAGAGGTCAAAGGTTTCGCCAGTAAGGTGAACTTTGATTCCGTAGAGAAACTTTCCCCCGACGACTTCCACCCGAACAATATGACCCCCGCGTGCGGGGATAAATTCCTGTACTAAAGCTGTTGAGTCCAGCCCAAGATCAAGGGTCTGCGCTTTGGCCGCGACCTCCAGTTCCTGTCGCGTATTGAATTTAGTTACGCCAGCGCCGCTGCCGCCAATGTTCGGCTTCACCACGATAGGGAAGCGCAATCCATCGGAAGACTGTACGGCGTCCGCCGCATTGTTGATCACGCGACTCTTGGGATAGGGCAGCCCCAGCCTTTCCAGCAACGAAAGCTGTAGGGCCTTGGACGTTTCATAGCGAAACGCTTTCTGGCCGTTCACAATGCGTTTGCCTCGCTGCTCCAGATGGTCGAGATAATAAAGCGTGTAGAAAATCGCCTGGCCATGGCCTCGACGGTAGGCGGAAGGGCTCATTCGATTAAACACCAGTGAGTATCCGCCTTCGCCGTTCAAGTGGGAGGGGTCAAAATGGTGTTGGGCCGCGTCAATGCGGACGAATGGCACTCCCCGCCGCTCCAGTTCCTTGAAGAGCGGAGCGAACCAGTGCGGATGTTCGTAGTAAATGGCGATTGGCTTCTTCAGCTTTGACATGCCTTCCTCTTTCCTGAGGGGTCGCTTGTCCCGTGTGAGCAGCCAAAAACAAAAAGGCCGCTCGATTTGAGCGGCCCCCGGTTTCAATCTGAGTCTAAATTTAAGAAAAATTGCTCAGCACCGGCCGCTCACGTGTACACATACACATACACATACAGCAACACATGGCCATGTTGCTGGCGGAAGCCGGGTTGGTGAATAAATGGTGCATCTGAGATCTTTCAAATGCTACACCGGGCTGAGCCTACCCGTCAATTAGTGTCTTTGTAAACACTTGTAAATGCGACTCCGGCTCCAGTTCAAAGCCTTCGCAAAGTTAAATCCAGTACGTTTAGAATGATCAATATGGACGACGAGTCCGGCATCTTTTCCGGCAATGAACGTAAAGAGAAAGAGCAGCAAATGCTCAAGGCGGGGCGCCTCCCGCCCGGCCAGTCGCTTACGCTGAAGTGGCCCGTATTGCATTACGGCTCGGTGCCGCGCTTTGATCCCGCGCGATGGGATTTCCACATCCGCGGGCTGGTGGAACAGCCGGTGCGGCTCAAGTGGGACGAATTCAACAAGTTGCCCAAAGTCAAAACGCACAGCGACTTCCATTGCGTTACGCGTTGGAGCCGCTTCGACAATGACTGGCAAGGCGTCGCGTTCCAGGAAGTTCTCAAGCTTGTAAAGCTAAAGCCGGAAGTGAAGTATGTTGTGGTGCATGCCGAACAGGGTTTTACCGCGAATGTGCCTCTGATTGATCTCGACCGCGAAGATGTTCTCTTCGCTACGCACCATGACGGTCAGCCGCTCACAGCCGATCACGGCTATCCCCTGCGGCTGATTGTGCCCCATCTCTATGCCTGGAAATCAGTGAAGTGGGTCCGGGGCCTGGAATTCACCGAGCACGATGTCCCAGGGTTCTGGGAACAGAACGGCTACCACATGTATGGCAACCCATTTTTGGAACAGCGCTTTGATACGGATTAGTATTTTCCGCACTCCCTCATTCGCTTTGCTGAATTCGGGATTTCAGAAAATCTATTTCACAATAGCGTTATAGCCATCGCCCGACAATCGAGTACGCATGGCCTCAGCGTCTTTTTTGTCGCTAAATGGCCCAACCTGCACATGGAAGAGCGGATCGCCGGCCGCGTTGGCTATGAAGACGGGATATTGTTTTTTGCGCAGAGCCGTGACCAGGATCTCAGCATCTTCTTGTTTCGATACCGCTGCCACCTGGACCATGAATGAGCTTCCTGCGCCGGGCTTTACATCTGTGCCCGAAGATTGCGAAGCCATCTGGTCTGCGGTCTTGCTGCCGGACGGCGGCTGGGCCGCGGGTTGCTGATCAGAAGCCTTAGCCGATGAACTTGTGTCGGTGGGCGTGCAATTGGCCGAACCGGGTGCGCATGTCTGGGTAACTCCTTCAGGAGTTTTGTTGCCGGCATAGGGTTTTCCAGCGGCGTTGCTGCTGGGCACAGTTGCCACGATCTCCGTTCTTCCACCTGCGCTGGTGCTCTTGCCCAGCAGATAGCCCATGGTGAAGAACACGCTACACACAATTGCCAGGGCAAAAAAGATGCCAAGAAGTTTACCCGTACTCAAAGTGATTTCGGTGTCGCGCACCTGCTCGGCTTCTTTTGTCGCCATCTGTGTCCCAGTTGCCATTTGTCCCCCGGTTTCTGACCCTAAAGCTTGCCCCAGTTTAACCCGATTCTTACTTGTTAGAAATCTTTTCTACCGCCCTGGTAATCGCGGAGATCATGTCCACTGGTAACGGGAAAACGATCGTGGTGTTCTTTTCCACGCCAATTTCCGTGAGAGTCTGCAGGTAGCGCAGCTGGATGGCGATGGGCTCGCCGGAAAGAATATGCGCGGCCTCCATGAGCCGCTGCGACGCCGAAAATTCGCCTTCTGCGTGGATGATCTTGGCGCGTTTTTCGCGCTCGGCTTCGGCCTGCTTGGCCATGGCGCGAAGCATGGACTCTGGCAGATCAACCTGCTTCACTTCGACGTTGGAAACTTTTACGCCATAGGGCGCCGTGTGCTGGTCCAGAATGCTTTGGATACGCGTATTCAGTTTGTCGCGATGGGCCAGTAGCTCGTCGAGTTCTACTTCACCCAGCACCGATCGCAGCGTGGTCTGGGCAAACTGCTGTGTCTGCCAGTAGTAGTTCTGTACCTGGACCACCGCCTGCGGAGCGTTTACCACGCGCCAGTAAATAACCGCATTCACCTTGAGGGTGACGTTATCGCGGGTGATGATGTCCTGCGGAGGGACTTCCAGAGCTTGTTGCCGCAGGTCAATCCGCACCATTTTCTGGATTGGAGGGAATACAAAGATGAGTCCAGGGCCCTTGGCATCTTGCTGGAGACGGCCGAGAGAAAAGATTACGCCGCGCTCATATTCACGCAGGATCTTAATGCAGTTGAGAAAATAAAGAACGACAATGACAATCGGAACAAGAACAAAGAGCACAGGCGCCTCCATCAGAGTACGAGTGGGGAATTCGAACGGATTCTATGGCACACGGGTAACAAAAGCAAAAATCATCCTGCAATCGACGGCATTGGAACAGCCTCGAGAACCGGTTCCACATGAAGTACCAGGTTCTCAACCTTACGGACAATTACTTTGCCGCCGGCATCAACATTCGCTGGAGAGACGGCGTCCCAGAGTTCGCCCTGGACGAAGACCTTGCCGGACGGAGTGAGCGGCGCACACACAATCGCTACTTCGCCGATCATACCTTGCTCGCCGGTCACCACTTTGTTTTTACGGGCTTTCAGAGCAATCGTCATGAGGAAAACCGTGATCACTCCGATCGGGATAGCCACAGCCAGCGCCGCCCAGAGTTGAACCCGCAACTGCGGGATTGGTCCATCGACCAGAAGCAGGGCGCCCAGCACCATCAACACTATTCCACCTGCTCCTATGACCCCATGAGTCTGAATCTTGGCTTCCAGGATGAACATCGCAAATGAGGCAAGGATCAACACCACCGCCATAGAACGCAAGGGGAGCAATTGCAACGTGTAAAGTGAAATTGAAACGGCAATAAAACCGACCACTCCCGGCACAATTGCACCGGGATGGTTGAATTCTACAAAGATGGCGAGTAAGCCGATGGCGAAGATGATGAACGAGATATTGGGATCCATCATGAAGGAGAGAATCTCTTGCTTCAGCGTGGGCTCCTGCACAATTACAGGCTTGCCCGCCAGGTGAAGGACCGTTTTGGAGCCATCAAAACGGGTGACGGTTTTTCCGTCGAGTTGGCGAAAAAGGTCATTCTCATCCTTGGCGATATAGTCGATCAAATGTTGCGAGAGTGCCTCGTCCGCACTGAAGGACTTCGACTGTCGCACGGCGCTTTCAGCAACTTCCACGTTGCGCCCGCGCTTGCCGGAGTACGAGCGAAGATGCGCGGCAGCATCATTTTCCAGTTTGTCCTTCAGCACAGGATCCATCGTCGCGCCGGAAAGCACGGGATGTGCCGCTCCGGTATTGGTCCCAGGCGCCATAGCGGCGACATCGGCGGCTTCAAGAATATAAAAACCGGCGGATGCGGCGCGGTTTCCCGCAGGAGACACGTAAACGATCACCGGCACCGATGATGACAGAATCTCGTGAACAATGTCGATCGTAGCAGTGACGAGACCGCCGGGGGTGCGCAGTTCAATCAGCACAGCGTCGGCATGAGTGCGTTCCGCATCATGGATGGCGCGTGCAATGCGTTCCGTCACAATGGAGTGAATGGTGTCATCCACAACTATCTTCAACACATCAGCTGAAGCTGCGTGCGAGGCGAGAAGCAGAACAAAGACGATACTCATTGTCGAAAGCAGGTTACGCATGATTCTTACCTCAAGGATGCTGAGACGCCGATTTGCCCGTTGCGCCCGAAGCGATATCGCGCTTGAGCGCAGCTGCCGCTACATTCGCCGGGTCGAGCGCCAAAGCGTGATCGATGTTTTGGATAGCCGAAGCTGATTTGTTTTCTGCCAGATCAATCCGGGCCATTACCACGTACGCGTCAGCCGTGGGCTTCAACTTCAAAGACATGCGGGCTTCATTACGCGCACCTACGGTGTCCTGATCGCTTTCAAGCACCGTGGCAAGGCCAGCATGGGCCTCAGCGCTGGAGGGATCAAGCACGACGGCTTCTCGAAACTCTCTTTCCGCTTCCCCTGGCAGGCCCGATTGCAAGAGCTCCTGACCGTGGCGGACGTGAAAAGCGGCATGGCTGGCCGGATCAGACTTGGCCAGACGCTCCTCATTCGTATTCTCTATTTCAAGAGCAATCTGGCGGAAAGTCGACTCGTCATAGTTGCGCTTGATACGTTCCAGGGGCACGCGGGCGGGTTGCGCGCCGGAGGCAACGGCGTCAAGAAAGGTTTTCGCTTCCGCATCCGGATGAATTGCCAGCAACTCGCGGAGCTCGCGGGCTGTTCCCTGGGTATCTCCTTCGTGGAACAGTGTTACAGCCAGGTTAAAGCGATAGTCAGGCTCATTGGGATCGGTCTGCACGGTTTTTTCAAAGTAGGCGCGGGCGCCTTTCTGGCCACGACGTGCGGCCACCACGCCCAGATTGTTCAGCACTTCAGTGAGCGGCAGTCGGGCGGCAAGGGTGCGGAAGGCACTTTCTGCTTTGTCCATGTGTCCACCGTAAAAGGTGGCCAGTCCCAGATAAAACTGGGCTTCGTTGGTGCTGGCGTCGCCGCTGGGGATGCGCGCAAGCCAGCTTGCGGCAGATTCATAATCTTTCGCTTTGTAATAGCTTTTACCAAGCTGCAAGATGGCCAAAGCGTGCGTTGGTTCCAGCCGTACAACTTCCTTAAAGTATTTGATCTTCTCCTGGTCGTTGGTTGCGGTAATGCCGCGGACGTAGTTCTCCAGAACATCCGGCCGCTGAGCAGGGAACTGGGCAACAAAGCTGGCTTTGGCAACCGTGCCAGGGCTGAGCATGTTGAGAACGTCCCAGGCCAGCGCCGTCTGGATTGCAATCAGGTTGGTCAGTGGCCCGGATTCCGTCAGTGCGGGACTGAGGCGAAGCCGTTCCATGTCCATGAGACGGGCGTACGCCGTGATGTTGGCTTCGTTCACGCGGTAGTCGCCCATAATTACAAAGTCGGCATCAAGTTGCTGCCCCACCTGGTAAAGGGTGGCGCGGGAGGGTTTGGCCCCCGGTGGAATGCCGAGCCGGTCGAAAGCATTAAGTCGGTCGTCACGCCCCATGACGAAAAACCCGCTTGGGCCGAGGCGGGTGCTCAGGACTTCAGGAAAAGATTCGCCGATCCAGTCAAGTCCCGCCGAATTAGCCGTGTTTTCAAAAGGAATGATCAACAGCAGCCGGCTCACCCGCGCGGGGCCGGTTTGCTGCTGGGCCTGGAGCGGTGCGATTAGCGCCGATATGGCCAGAAACAGCAGTGAAAGAACAATACCAGCTGGTTTTCTCAAGGTAACTAAATTATAGGCCAGATTGGACTTGAGGTAGAGAAGAGCATCCACCGAGGACATACCAGCTTGAATTGAGCAGCCCTTTAGAAAGTGGAGCGGGAGACGGGGATCGAACCCGCGACCAACGGCTTGGGAAGCCGTGACTCTACCACTGAGTTACTCCCGCTTGGGTAGCTATAACTGCCGAAATTGTAACACTTTATAGCCATTTTCAAGTACCTGCCTTGCACTGCCGCGCTGAACATTGGCTGAACAATCTGCTAAGTGGGTCAGTAGGTTGAAATGAACACCAAGTCACTCACAATCGGACGCCTGGCTAGTGAAGCTGGAATCAATCTGGAGACCGTTCGCTACTACGAGCGCGAAGGGCTAATGCCAAAGCCCCACGCAGTTCGTCTGGCCACCGCTTGTTTCCGGCAGACGCAGCGCAACGGTTGCGCTTCATCAAACGCGCCCAGGAAATTGGCTTCTCGCTCAAAGAGATTCGCGAACTACTGGCGTTGCGCGTCTCACCAAAAACCAGTAGCGCCGAAATCCGCAAACGGGCTGAGGCGAAGATCACTGATATTGAGGGCAAGATAAAGAGCCTTGAGTCTATGCGGAAGTCTCTCCGCAAGCTGACGAACGCTTGCGTTGGATGTGGCCCAATTTCGGAATGTCCGATTATTGAGAGTCTCGACCGGGAGTCCCTCGTGGAAGCAGAGTTCGGTTGCCATTGCGGGCGCAGGCGTGTCGTTACTGCCCAAGTTGGCTTGCCCACTTTGCTGGCCAGCCTATGCAGGTTTGCTCAGTTCGATTGGCCTTGGCTTCCTCATCTCGACCAAATACTTACTGCCGCTAACGGCTGTGTTCTTGATCCTTGCCACGGGATCTCTGGCATTCAGAGCGAAGGGACGACAGGGATACGGCCCGTTCGTGTTGGGCTTGTGTGCTGCGGTAGGCGTGTTGGTTGGCAAGTTTGAGTGGGAATCGAATTCCACTCTGTACGGTGCAGTCGGGTTGTTGGTTATGGCGTCGGTGTGGAATCTCTGGCCACGTCGAGCGACCAAATCCCGTCTGCTGCACAGAAAAATCATTTAACTAAAGGAGTCTTACAAAAGATGGCGACAACAAAGAAAATTGAAGTCTTCAGCGCAGGCTGCTCAGCCTGCAAAGAAACCATTGAAATGGTGAAGCGGCTTGCTGGATCGCATGAAGTCGTAATCCATGACATGAACAAATCTGAGATTACTTCCAAAGCAAAGCAGTATGGCATTCGCGCGGTACCCGCCGTTGTGGTGGATGGCAAGCTGGCCTCATGCTGCACAAATCGTGGACCTGAGGAGCATGTTTTACGGGCTGCTCTCGCATAATCTAAGCAGTGATTTACCGAAGCCGGGGCTGGTATGATCCGGCTTTTTCTTTTGCGTGATCCCAAACTTGAAGCAGTGCACGCCGCAAGGCACTGGTGCGTTCATATTACAATCTTGCCAGCCGTTCAAATCCGAACAAAGAGAGAGAACACCCCCAAATGGACACAGCAAATATCATCGCGGAATTGGAAGCAGAACGTGACCGTCTTGACAGCGCCATAGCCGCTCTCCAAGGAAGCCGGAACAAACGAAGGACAGCAACGGGACGCCCAGATGGCCGGAAGCGGCGACTGTCGGCAGCAGCCAGGCGGAAGATCGGTGAGGCCATGAAGAAGCGCTGGGCCGAGCGCAAGAAGAAGGCGGCGTGACGCGGTAAGCGGCGCCCGAACAAACTCGGGAGGACAGCGCCCGGTAATCCGATGGCCTAGAAACGGTACCTGTCGGCAGGCGCGCGTAGGAAGATTGGCCAAGGTGAAGAAGGTTGAGCCGAGCGCAGGAAGAAAGAAGAGTGGTGATCTGAGCAAAATCTCACTGGCACGAATCACATGTCTTGCCCTGTAGTCCCTCATGTCCTTCATGGGCAATAATGGGAACCATGATGAGGGCCGCTACCGGATCGGCCCACCAGATTCCGAACGCAGTATTGAGCAAGAGGCCAGCTAGGAGAATTGCGGACAGGTAGGTGCAGAACGTAGCCTGCTTGGCGTCGGCCTTCATGGCTGCGCTTCCCAACTCAGTTCCGACGCGCCTTTTGGCCCGCGAGAGTAGCGGCATTACCACCAAAGCAACACCGGCCAGGATTATCCCGGCCAAACTGGATTCGGGAACCTTCCTGTGGAGGAGATCATTGGTGGACTCGTAGGCGAGATAGAAAGCTAAGGCAATGAAACAGGCTCCCACGATTCTCAGCGCCAGCCTTTCGTTCCTTTCCCTGTGGTGAACGTCGGCATCCACTGACATTCTCCACAATAGAGCAACACCGGATGCAACTTCAATAAAGCTGTCGATTCCAAACCCAACAAGCGAAATGCTGCCAGCAAATGTTCCCGCGATCACTGCAACAACGCCTTCGAGCGTGTTCCAGCCAATTGTGAAGTATTCCAAGCGCTTTCCACGGTGCGCTATTTGTTGGCGATCAAGCGTGAGTTCTGCCATGCGCCAAGGATACATCAGCAGCCCGTGACTTTCAGCGAGGCTACACAGGTGTCAGTTGTTCTTGAGGTTTCAAAGTGTTCCTCTTTAGCTCCCGCTCCTTCAACATCACGAAGAACACCGGAACGAGAATCAGAACATGAATGGTAGAGGTAATCATGCCGCCCACAATAGGTGCGGCAATGGGTTTCATCACGTCAGAGCCTATGCCGCTTTCCCACAGAATCGGAACCAGACTGGCGAGTACCGCTGTGACCGTCATTAGCTTAGGGCGCAATCTCTGGACAGCGCCTTCAATCGCCGCCGCTTCCACGTCGGCTTTTGTAAGCAGAGGAACAGCGTGCAGCTTGCGCTCAAGCGCCTCGTGCAGGTAAACGACCATCACCACTCCAGTTTCCACGGCAATACCGAACAGTGCGATGTAGCCAACCCAAACGGCTACGCTGAAGTTATAGCCAAGGTGCCATTGCAGCAGCAGTCCTCCGGTCATGGCGTAAACGGTTGGGAAGATAAGGACGAGTGATTCCGTGACGGACTTGAAGATCAGGTAGAGCAGAAGGAAGATCACGAAAAACACGACTGGCAGGATGAGCTTGAGTCGCTCTTTAGCCCTCAGCTCGAACTCATATTCGCCAGACCACTGGTAGGTGTAACCAGCCGGTAGCTTCATCTTTTGGCGCAGCAGATCATTCGCATGGTTCACGAATCCGCCGTAGTCTCGCGTGTTTAGATCGACGTACACGTATCCTGTAAGCGCACCATCTTCATCTCGTATCATGGCGGGGCCGCGAGAGAATGAAATCCTCGCTACCTGCTCAAGCGGAACCTGTAATCCAGTGGGGGTTCCAATCAACACGCGGCGAAGCTTATCCGGGTTGTCGCGGAAGTCGCGGTCGTAGCGAACACTGATCGGGTATCGCTCACGGCCTTCGATGTTTTCAGCAATGTTGGCTCCACCGATACCGGATGTGACCGCCCGTTGAACGTCTTCTACCGTCAGCCCATAACGGGCGGCTTCCGGGCGGTTCACGTCCACATTGATATAGAACCCTTGCGAAACACGCTCCGCAAATACGCCCCGGACAGTCGGCTGGCCGGAGAGAATTCTCTCAATCTGCGATCCGATCTGCTGAATCCCATCAACATTCGGTCCTTGAATCTTTAGCCCGACCGGCGTTTTTATTCCCGTCAATTCCATGTCTAGTCGGTTCTCAACTGGCATGGTCCAGGTATTGGATAGACCGGGAAACTGGAGCTTGGAATCCATTTCACTGATGAGCTTCTCGTGAGTCATACCGATGCGCCATTTGCCCTTTGGCTTCAGCATGATTGTGGTGTCATACATGTCGAGCGGCGCATTGTCCGTGGCGCTGTCAGAGCGGCCAATCACCCCAAAGACACTCTCTACTTCAGGGAAGCTGCGCAGGATGCGATCCTGCTCTTGGAGTAGCTGAGTCGCCTGCGTTATGCCGATGCCGGGTAGAGCCGTGGGCATATACAAAGATGAGCCTTCGAACAGCGGAGGCATGAACTGACTGCCGATCTTCAATGACAGGGGGAACACCAGCACTAGGAAAAGAAGATTCAGCGCCAGTGTAGTTTTGCGGTATCGCAGGCACAGTCGCAAGACCGGCAGATACAGAGCTTGGGTGACCCTGGAAACCGGATTCCGAGATTCGGGCCGCAGCTTCCCCTTGATGAGCATGAGCATCAGCATCGGAACCAGCGTGATTGCGAGAAGAGACGAAAAGCCCACGGCCAGCGTCTTAGTCCATGCGAGTGGGCGAAACATCCGGCCTTCCTGCGCTTCCAGCAGGAAGACGGGCAGAAATGAGACCACAATGATGAGCAAAGAAAAGAACAGCGCCGGCCCTACCTGCTTGGCCGCATCGATCAGGATTCTTCTGCGCTCTGTTTCATCGACCGGGCCAGCATCCTGCCGCTCAGCGAGATGGCGGTAACCGTTCTCCACCATCACAATCGCCGCATCCACCAGGACGCCAATGGCAAGCGCCAGGCCGCCCAGCGACATGATGTTGGAAGTCACATGCAGGTAGTACATGGGGATAAACGACATCACGACAGCAATCGGCAGGGTGAGTATCGGAATGAAGGCAGAGCGGAAATGAAAGAGAAAGACAATGATTACCAAGCTGACTATGATCGCCTCTTCCAGCAAGTCACGTTGCAGGGTTTCAATCGAGGCATTAATCAGGCCGGATCGGTCATAACCGGACACAACTTCCACGCCGGACGGAAGCGAACCCTTGATCTGCTTCAGCCTCTGCTTTACTCCGTTGATTACGTTCAGCGCGTTCATGCCGTCGCGCATGACGACAATCCCGCCCACCGTCTCACCCTCTCCGTTCCATTCGGCAACGCCTTGGCGGATGTCCGGCCCGAAAGCAACTGTGCCCAAGTCTTTAATGAGAACTGGTGTGCCGTTCTTTGTGATGACCGGAACATTCTCAAGATCGCTGAGAGAGCGCAGATACCCCAAGCCGCGCACCATGTACTGCGTCCCGGTGAGTTCGAGCACCCGTCCGCCAACTTCATTCGTGCTCATCTTGACCCGATCAATCACGGTTGAGAGTGGAACTCCATAGGCCAACAGCTTGTTCGGATCGAGACGCACCTGGTACTGCTTAACGAAGCCGCCAATGGTTGCAACTTCGGCTACGCCCGGCACCGTTTCAAGCTGATAACGCAGGTGCCAGTCCTGAATACCCCGAAGATCGGCTAGGCTGTGCTTATGGCTTCGATCCACCAAGGCGTATTCGTAGACCCAACCCGCTCCTGTGGCGTCCGGCCCAATGGCAGGATGAACATTCTGCGGCAGCTTCCCGCCGATTTGCTGAAGGTATTCAAGGACACGCGAACGTGCCCAGTAAACGTCAGTCCCGTCCTGGAACACGACATAAACATACGAGTCCCCGAACATGGTCTGCGCACGGACAGCTTTCACCTGTGGAGCAGCCAGCAACGAAGTCACGATTGGATAGGTGACCTGATCTTCGATCACGTCGGGCGGTTCGCCTTCCCAAGCCGTGTGAATAATCACCTGAACGTCAGAGATGTCAGGTAGGGCGTCAAGCGGGACATGTTTGAGCGACCAGATCCCAGCAAGCACCAGCAGAAGAACACTGGTGAAGACCAGAAAGCGGTTTCTGGCGCACCATTCAATGATTCTGGAGATCATTTACATGCCTCCTTCAGCATTGACGGTGAAGTGGTTGGTCACGATGGTCTGGCCATTTTGTACGGCTGTTATGGTTACCTGCCACATTCCACCGGAGCCAAGATCGCCTTTGCCTTCATATATCCCGTTGCCTTTATCCGTGAGACTCACCCGTGTGTTCATTGCGCCCATTCCCATGCCTGGCATGGCGGCCAGGTAGAAGGTGACAACTACTTGCGCTCCGCTGATCGGGCTGTTATTCGCGCTTGTGAGCCTTACGCGAAAGACATTGCTGCCCTTGTGAGGAGGTGAGGGTTCGGTGGACAGCTCAGCGTTGGCTTGTGGGGTCGGCGCTTGGGAAGAGTGAGAACCATTTGCAGCACCAGCGCCCGGAGGCGGCGGAACGTAACCTCCTGCCGCAGCTTGCAACTGGCTTTCCGAATCGATCAGGAAGTTGGCCGAGGTCACAATGGACTCGTTCGCCTTCAGACCCTTGGTTACGATGAACTCATCTCCGACCCGCGCTCCTGTCATGACTTGGCGTGGCTCCAGATTGCCGTCACCGCGATTCACGAATACAACTTGCCTCGTGCCGGATTGAAGAACAGTGGATGCCGGAACCACGAGTTGTCGTCCAAGCAGAACCTTGAGCACGACATTCACATACAGGCCCGGCTTCAGCTTTAACTGAGGATTGGGCAGAACCAAGCGTACCCGCACGGTGCGAGTGGTCGGGTCAACCTGAGGAAGAATCTGATCTATGCGTCCGTTGAACGTCTGACCTGGGTAGGCGTCCACTGTGATCTGTGCAGCATCGCCGGGCTTGATCTTCCCAATGTCCGGTTGAAACACCTGCGCATTCACCCACACCGTCGAAAGATCGGCCACGGTGTACAGCTTTGTGTCAGGCTGCGCGTACATGTTGGGCAGGACATTCTTTTCCGTGATGTAACCGGAGGCAGGAGCGTTGAACGTCAGATCGGTAATCACTTTGCCGGTGGTTTCCAGTTTGGATATT
>DATCAX010000083.1:0-3486 GCA_036512375.1 Candidatus Angelobacter sp.
CGCAGACTCCCGCAACCACTCAAACTGCAACCGCCAATCAGCAAGCCGGCACACCGCAGGTCACCAAGTCTATGCTGGAATTTGCCAACGCCAATTCCGCCAAGATCGCCTGGACCTCAAAAGCGAGCCAGGACCTGGTTCTGCAATACAGCACCGATCCCAACAACTTTAACCAGGCAGCGGATGCCATTGAGCATAGCGGCGGCGACAATCACCGCGCGACGATCACCAATCTGCAGCCCAACACCACCTACTACGTCCGGATGACCGACAAATCGGGACAGCCGGTTGGCGCGGTCTATACGTTCAAAACCCCGGCCCAGGGCCAGCCGCCGATCCACGAGCAGCCCTTGCAAGTAAAGTAACTGAGCCGTTTACCTGCTTCCACCCTGCCTTCTAAACGGCAGGGTGGAGCAGGGTTTCAGTCTTTCCAATAATTCGCGTCATTCCTCGGCTTCCCCTGTTCCTCTGCGTTTCAAAAGTTTTGTTCCTGATCCGCGCTCATCCGCGTTGATCCGCGGTAAAGTCTTCTATTCTTCTTTCAGATCAGTGTCATCAGTGTTGATCAGTGGTAAGGTTTTGCCTTCCAATTTCGGTGATTTTTGGCAAGTTTGGCACTTCTGGCAATGGCCGTCTATTCCTCGCTCAGATCCGTCTCATCTGTGTTGATCAGTGGTAAAACTCTTTTTTTGCCTTGTCCGATAGCCGCCCGCAAATCGCTGATCGCCGTCTTCAGCTCCACCACCTCCAGCGGACACTCCGGCCAATTGTGCTCCCAGCACACAATCATGTCGCAGCCGTTGGGGTCATGCATATGTTTGAGAAAATTTCTACTTTCATACTCAAATTCAATTTTCACCGGCTGTAATCGATCTTCACCCACCACTCGCACCGCTTCGCAATCGGGAAACTCCTGCTGAACCTTTAGCACCAGAAAGCCGAGCCGTTCCGCCATCGCTCCAAACAGGCAAACCACACCGCTCTCGTTCGTCGGACCATAGACGTGTCCCCAGGCCCCCAGCAGCGCTCCATACGTCGTCCGGCCATCCCGCAGCCTTTGCAGCGCGGTGGACATCGCGGCGCCGCCCCGTTGTCCGCCTCCCTGTCCAACCAGTTCCAGCACATCACTCCACTCGCCGGCCAGCCCATGCTCTTCGGCGTAAAGCTTCATTCGTTCCGGCACCAGCTCCCATGAGCCAAAGCATCTTTTCAGCGGACGTATGCTGTATTTGCTCCGCTGTTCATACTCAAAACCCGTGGGAAGCCTCTTGAGCCCGCGCACCACCTCGGCCCAATCCGCAAACAGCCGGTCAATCTCCACCTTCCTGCCTCGTTCCGGCACTTCCAGATTGCACTCTTCCAGCGCTTGCTTGTAATTGCCAAAATGCTTCCTGATCTCGGTCCGGTCTATACCCGCGTGCTTCATCAGCTCCGGTACGGTAGGCACCTGCTTCAGCTTCTCCGCCAGCGCCAGAATGGCTGCTCTTACTTCTTGCCTTGTCATGTTTTCGCTCCATGGGCTCCCATTCGCACCTGTTTTTGCGCGAAGGGCGGAAGGGCTCCATTCGCGGCAACTTGAGCCTGAATGGGGCATTAGGGATCCATCCGCGCGGCGTTTTGCTGCGTGGATGGGCGAAGCGTTCCATTACGGCGGCGTTTCGCGCGTGAATGGGCAGAAAATAAAAAGCCACCTGTTCAGGTGGCTGCTGGTTTAGATTTTTTGGCTTTCTAGGAATTTTGGGATTCTGGGGACTTCTGATCTTTCGGGCGTCTCTTGGTTCTCGCCAAATACCAATAACCAAATACCGAGGATTTGGCTAAGTGCTATTTGCTTTTTCTGGCTAGAAGCTAGTGGCTAGCAGCTAGAGGCTGCTTTTCCACACTCCCGCGACCTATCTAATGGCGATGTGTTGCGCAGAAATGCATCCTAATCAGACACATTCCAGTCCACTAGAGGCCGCGGAAGCTGGGACCCATACGGTAGGCCACAGTCCACAGGGGTGCAGGCCTTTCCGGGCTTCCCCGCCGATGCCGCTCTCGGTCTTACCAGTACGAACTATATGCGAAATGCACTACCGCAGTCAACAAAAATCTCTCTCAGAAACCACGCGAAATAGGACATCTTGACAAGCGCAGCCATCGGAACAAAGTGTTTTTGAAAAAGGCTTTTCAAAATCCAAGCTCGTGGAGCGCAGAGACTGCCTTGAGCTTGTCGAAAGGGCGCCCTCCCTTGCAAGAACCCAGTCGCGTAATCGTGTCCACGCGCCTCACAAGTGTCAGGGCATGAGTTTACTCATGCCGTCCGAGTTCACAATTTGAATCTGTCATTCGGACCGATTCCGAGGGAGTCCCAACTGCTTCGGTCTAATCTCGGCGCGCGGCGGTCCTTGCGGGTACTCTGGCTCGCGGTCGGGTTTACGGAAGGCTTATGGGCAGAGGCGCAATCGATGGATGTACTGATCTTTCAGTCTTTCATCTGGTCCAAACAGGAGAACGACTTCTATGTCGTAGCCGCAAGGAAACTGACTAGCTTCTGTCTCAAGGCGAGCCGAAATGACCCGATCACCTGCCGCAGCAGTAATGCTCCTGCCCTGTCGCTTTAACAGAACCGCCTGAGACGCTTCAGTCTCCTCTTGAAACTGTATTCCCTTTGCACGCAGAACGGCACGGGCCCCTTCTAGTTGCATGCCCACAGGAAGAGCTTCCTGCAGAACCTTCTCTTGTCTTGTTAGTTCCGTCATGCCGCGTGGCCACAGTGGATTGAGCCTGGGAATGCAAGCCATGCCGACAAGGATTGCCACCGGGAGTACCAGCCTGATCGTCGCGATACGGATTTTCTCCGCCCCAAGACCACGTCCAAGAACGGAGAGTCCAGCATAGGTGATTGCCGAGTAGATAAGACTGTTAGCTGCAAGGATCAATATTGGCGGACTAAACTCTTTCGGTTTCACTACAAGATCGGCAACGATGCCACCTGGCGTGAGGAAAACGCCCGTGAGAATAGATAGAACTGCTGATGATGACAGCCTGAGCAACAAGGGTAGGACGCAGGTGAATCCAGTCCCACACAAGAACGCGAAGGCGAATCTGTATCTCTTCATTTCGTCCAAGGCACCAGCGGCTCTTTCAGTGGTCGCATATTGCTTGTTCCCCATGGTCCTGTTATAGGCTCAGCTGAGCCCCACCCCCAGATGTTCGCAGACCGAAATGGAGTAGTGCAAATGCGACTGAGGAAGAGTGGAAGAATCCCGAGAACGCGTTCGCAACCCGCGCGTCAATGTCGCTCGCTGGCTGGGTGCCCATCTCTTGCAGAGGCTGGCACTTGTTCTAGATCTTCTGCAATTGATAAGGTAACCTTCGCCTTCCGGCCCACGAGAGACGTATCAGGGCACGACTTCAGTCGGGCCGTAAGCACGAAGAATAGACACCTCCTTGCGCCGCAGGCTCGCAGCGCAGCTGCTCCCGGCAAGCCCGGTTTTGGCTTGC
>DATCAX010000084.1:0-5488 GCA_036512375.1 Candidatus Angelobacter sp.
CGGCCTGGCCTTCAGCCACCGAGCCGGTCTGCGGTGGACAGGTCTCCGGAGGAAGATGTTGGTCGTCGGACAGGCAGAGCTTCTTGCCGACGCTGATTTGCTGCGCGTTGGCCGGCGCTTGCAGCACGAATCCGGCCAGCAGGAAGAACGCCAACAGTGACGCAATCCGCATCGACTGAAAAAACAGGACAGTGCAAAGGCCAGTAGTCTCTTGTGGAAGGCTTTGAACGCATTTGTTATGCACGAAGTTTCCTCGTTTTCCCCACACTCGTCAGAAGAAAACTTATTTCCAGGCTTGTGGTATTAGCTGTTAGTGTGCTCGATGGCCTATTTGTTACAAAATTGTTAACAAAAAGTATGCAATTTGCGGGTGTCCTCCGCAAAAATTCTAGCTGGATCTCAAGCGGCCTCCCTTTCCAGGGAGTATTCGTGATGAAGCCCAGCCAGAACCTCTTTGGCCCTGATGCGACAATCTGGCGGTAACTCATGCCTATGCCTCTCGGCCTTGAAGAGCGATTTTGGCTCAGGCTCTGGAACTTCCGGACCCAAGCTGGCGTGAGGACGACCACGATTGTAGTGTGACACCCACTCGCGCAAGACCTTGCGCAAGTGTTTCTCGCTCAGCGGAATCATGTAGTCCAAGCACTCACGACGAATAGTGCCCATCAAGCGCTCGCAGTACGCATTTGCTTTTGGCGATTGGACCGGTGTACGTAGCACCTTGAGCCCAAAGCTATTTAGACTCTTGTCCAGCTCTGCCGAGAAAATGGAATCGCGATCATGGATGAGGAACGTGTAGGAATGGTCACTGGGAATCGCTTCGCGGAACTGCTGCAGGGTCCAGGCAGCGGTCGGATGTGCGGTGACGTTGAAGTGCAGGATGCGTCGCGTCCCAATCTCCATCACCACAAACACATACAGGACGCGGAACCCAGCCGTGACTGAAACCAGGAAGTCGCAAGCCAAAATAGCCTGGGCGTGATTGCGGACAAAGGTGCTCCAGCGCTGGGAGAAGATTTTCTTCGGGTCTCGATCACCGGGCTTGACCGGCCAGTAGGCTCGTACCGTCCGTGGCGAAACACAGACTCCCAGTTTTACCGAAAGCTCGTCTGCGACGCGCTCCTGTCCCCATGTAGGATTTTCTCGGACCATTTGAACGATGAGCTTGCGAATGGTCTCCGGCAGACGAGGTCTACCGGCGCGTGACTTCCACCTCCAGAACAATTTGAAGCCCTTGCGATGCCAGCGGATTAGTGTTTCTGGCTTGACGATCACCAATGCGTCCTTCCAGTTGAACAGGTGAGACCACAAAGCCAGAGAAAAGCGAGCTGCATCTGTCAATCGCCTCGGTCGGGCCTGACGTTCTTGGTAAAAGGCCAACTGCTTACGCAGAAAGAGGTTCTCAGCGACCAAGACCGACCGGGAACGCGCCAGGCTTGTGACATAACGAACGCTTTCCGCGGCCGTATTAATAAGGATGCGAATGAGACACTGAAAATGCTGCTTGAGTTGAGGCATCAGGAACCGGCATTATACGTTCCGGAGTGTTGTGGAAAAGCTGATCCTAACTGTCCGCGAGCGACAGGTTGCCCAGCTATTTGTGCAGCATCGAATTTTTGCGGACCACAGGTATTGAACTGTTGGGTGATGGAGACGAAGCTGGCCTTGTTGGCGTCCAGAATCTCGATCATCTTGGCAAAATCTGCCAGGCTGCGCGTCAGACGATCCACCTTGTAAACGACGATCACGTCCACTTTGCCGGCTCGTATGTCCTGGAACAGGCGCCTGACCCCGGGCCGTTCCATCGTTCCACCGGAGTAGCCGCCATCGTCATATTGAGCCTCGATGGCGCGCCACCCCTCCTGGCGCTGGCTCAAGATGTAGGCATGACATGCTTCACGCTGGGCGTCGAGAGAATTGAAGGACTGTTCCAAGCCTTCTTCGGACGATTTCCGGGTGTAAACAGCGCAGCGCACGGGAGCTTTACGTTCAGCGCTCATCGACTCTTCCGTCCCGCGCGGGATACTTTTAAGCCAAAGAACAAAGGTCCTGACCAGCGGGTACCGGTAATCAGTCGAGCGATTTCCGACAGGCTGGCATACCACTGGCCGTCATACTCGAACCCGGAGTTGGCCACGGTCACCTTGTAGCTCTTTCCCTGCCATTGCCGAATCAGGCGTGTGCCGGGTTTGATCGCCCGGGTGTGGGGAATCGATGCCTGGGGATCTCTCTCAAACGCGCTGGCGAACTGGCGCAGGCGGCGCCGAATCGAGGAAGTGAGGCCACCCAAGGCTTGTTCCTGAATCTTGTAGGCCAGGACCCGAACGATCAGGTCGCGGCGAATCTGCTCGGGCGGTGGTGCTCCGAAATGCTCACGCCAGAGCGCACCGAGGGCTGCTTTGTTCATTTCGGGCAGGGAATTGAGCTGTTCCGAGACGTCCATTTCTGCAGTCGCCATCCTTATATATAGGGATACATACGGTCAGTGACATTGACGCTCTGGTCGGGCAAACAGTCAAGCTTCTTATCTGTCTTTATTTTTCAACGTTTTACGCAGGGTTGGTTGACTTTCCTGGCAGAGATCGAAGGCCGCAGCACTCGTCGGCGAGGCATCTGAAAATGCCCACTCGCACGAAACGGAGAAATGCGGCTAAACCGACTTGCTGGACCTGGTCTTTACCGCGCAGCAAACTCATCGCCAGTTCCATGCCGCCAATGAAATCCAGATGTGCCGCCTGCTCTCAATCAAGACCGGCGAGTGTCCCGAAAATTGTGCTTATTGCCCGCAAAGCGCACATTATGAAACCGGGGTTGACCGCCAGCAGCTGATGGACAAGGGCACGATCCTGGCGGCTGCAGTTCAGGCGAAGAATGATGGCGCGACTCGTTTCTGCATGGGCGCCGCATGGCGGCAAGCGCCACGCGGAGAGGAATTCGAGTCCGTGTTGGAGTCGGTTCGTGCTGTCGCCGATCAGGGCATCGAGGTGTGCTGTACGTTGGGAATGCTCGCCTAAATACCAGGTTCGAATTCATGTTCTGGCCCCTTTGATCGTGTGTCTAACATACGGGGGCAGGAATGCATAGCTGCGCTCCTGTGGGCTGCGGACGGTTGCGACCCGGTCTTCAGCCCCTCGCCCCTCAGTTCTCTGAGCGACATCGCTCACACTTGAACAGGAAGGTAGGATCGCAACAGCTTACCCAATTGATCCACACTTCATATATACGGAGAACCGCAACGAAACAGCTAAAGAACCACAATCACCCAACCCTTAATGACGATAAAAAGTGACAACAGACAAAATCAGCGTGACTACGGTTGCCATCGAAATTTCAAATGTCCCGTGCCACGATCTTCAACGCATCAGGGTGTACAAATCCCGTCTGTGCTCACCTAATCCGTTCGTAAACTCACTCCCCGATGCCCCTTGTCAGCCTGTTTCGTGATCTGAACGGCTAAGTCTTATACAGTCTCGCAGCCCGTTCCTACAGTTGCAGCCTGTGGAAATCTGCCTTTATTTTGGGAATAGAGTTCGGAAGAGCGGGAAATGATGGCGGCACCCCGATCCAACTCGTCCGTAAGAGAATTCTCGCTTGTCTGCACGGGTTACACTATCCACAGGATGGCTAAGAAGAAACCGGCAACCGGGCAAACAGTCAGTTCCTGTAACGTTGGCATTATGGGCAGGTCTATGTTGCAATATTTAGTGTCCGTGACACTTCATGCCTAACCTTCAAGAGCAATTCGGGCAGATCGACATCTACCTCTTCGACCAAATCCTGCGAGGCCGCATCGCTCCCGGGATTCGGATCTTTGATGCAGGCTGTGGTTCGGGCCGCAACCTGGTCTATTTTCTCCGCGAGGGATACGAAGTCTTTGGCGTGGACGCGGACCCGCGGGCGATTGAAGGCATACACCGACTCGCCGCATCCCTCGCGCCGTCTCTTCCCAAAGAGAACTTTCGGGTCGAAGCGATCGAAACAACATCCTTTCCAAACGCCTTGGCCGATGTGGTGCTCAGTAGTGCCGTCTTGCACTTCGCACGCGACGACGATCATTTTCTGGCAATGCTCCGCAGCACTTGGCGAGTCCTGAAGCCGGGTGGCCTCCTGTTCTGCCGGCTCGCATCCTCGATCGGAATGGAACATCAGATGAAACCCATTGCAGGACGGCGCTTCCTCTTGCCCGACGGTTCGGAGCGCTATCTGGTAGACGAGGCGCTTCTGGTCAAACTGACGCAAGAGTTGGGTGGGCAGTTGGTCGATCCATTGAAGACAACGGTCGTTCAGAATCAGCGTTGCATGACCACGTGGGTCGTCAGGAAAGGCTCCTGAATCAGAACGGAGTTTTCACTAGGCACAGCCGCCGCACGCCTTTGCAGATCGCATTCTTTTCCCGGCTACACGAGCAGCAGAACTGCTGTGATTGCTGTGCACGCTCATTTGTGGCGGATCACAACCTGGTAATTGCGGGGCGGGACCTGACGTTTAGAGTTGATCATTCTATGAGAATGCCACGGCGTGGCATCGCATGGCAGGCACGGCTCATCTATCTTGATTGTGCTCTCGTCCGGCGGACAAATTTCAAAGATTCACGATTATGCTGTGATTGGCGACTGCCGTGCCGCAGCCCTGGTTTCGAGGTACGGGTCGATTGACTGGCTTTGCTGGCCTCGGTTTGATAGCCCTTCGATTTTCGCCGCCATCCTGGACAGAGAGAAAGGGGGGTACTGGTCCATCTCGCCGGTCGGTCCACGCGAATTCCAGCGCGCTTACATTCGGGATTCCAACGTCCTCGAAACACATTTCGTCTGCGCAGGCGGGCGCGCTACCCTAACAGACCTGATGCCTGTCGCATCAGAGGAGTTCAAGCGGCGGAACATGTTACCCGACCATGAACTTATACGCCGAATCGTGTGTACGGAAGGGGAGCTTGAAATACAGGTTGATTTCCGCCCGCGGGCTGAATATGGATTAACGGCTGTGCGGATTCGCGATCTAGGTGCAGGTGGCCTGCGAATGGATGTGGGACGGGGCGCGTACTGGCTGCGCAGTAGTGTTCCTCTAGAGATCCGCGGAGATGGTACGGCGGCACAGGTTAAGCTTTCACTCAAGTATGGTGACGCGCTACAATTTTCACTCAGCTATTCGGAAGAATCGCCGTCTGTGCTTCCCGCTCTGGGAGAAACTGCCCGTGCGACCATAGATCGTTCGGTTCAGTGGTGGCAACAATGGGCAGCGAAGTCAACCTATCGGGGTCCCTACCGCGACGCAGTCACGCGCAGCGCACTGGTTTTAAAACTGCTTACCTATGCGCCTTCCGGCGCCATCGTGGCGGCTGCGACAACATCTCTGCCGGAACGAATCGGCGGCAGTCTCAATTGGGACTATCGCTATTGCTGGCTGCGTGATGCATCACTCACGATCCGCGCTCTGCTTGGATTGGGATATGTTGAAGAAGCGGAAAGCTTTCTTACCTGGCTGTTGCATA
>DATCAX010000085.1:0-4874 GCA_036512375.1 Candidatus Angelobacter sp.
CGCGGCCTTCTATGAGACGCTTTCCGGCGGACAAAAGCAGCGGCTGGCCCTGGCCCTGGCGCTGGTGAACGATCCGCAGCTGCTCTTTCTGGATGAGCCGACGACCGGTCTTGATCCGCAGATCCGGCTGGAGATCCACGGGCTGATTGAAGAAATGAAGTCAGAGAAACGCACCGTGGTGCTGACCACCCATTACATAGAAGAAGCGGAGCGGCTGTGCGATCGCGTGGCGATCATCGACGAGGGCAAGATTGTGGCCATGGGCACTCCGCGGGAGCTGCAGCAGAAGAGCGCGGAGCGGTCACGCATTGACATTGTTTGCGGCCAGCCGATGAGCGCTGCCATGCTGCCGCAATGGCCGGACGCGCTGGAAAGTAAACTGAGCGAAGATGGAAAAGCGTTGACGGTATACTCGTCGCGCCCGGCACGGACGTTGTTTGAGATCATGAAATGGCTGGACCAGCAGGGACTGCAACTGGAAGATGTCCACCTGAAACGGCCGACGCTGGAAGATGTATTCGTGGAACTGACCGGAAAGAAGCTGCGGGACTAGGCATGAAACAATATCTGGCCATCATCGCCATGGACATCAAGCTCGCGCTGCGGCTGCGCGCAGTGATCTTTTTCAACTACCTTTTTCCCCTGATCTTCTTTTTCACATTCGCTACCGTGCTAAGGGGAAATTCCGGGGAGATGGCGTTTGTTGTAACCATGTCTGTGACTTTGGGAGTACTGGGCAGCGGATTTTTTGGCGCCGGTATCCGCGCCATCCAGGAGCGCGAACTGGGTATCCTGCGGCGTTATAAGGTCACACCGATTACCCCCGCGCCGCTGCTGGTTGGATCGATGGTTACGGGCTGGATCATTTTTATCCCGTATATCGTTCTGCTGCTGCTGATGGCGCACTTCATCTATGCCATGCCGCTGCCGTTACATTTTTTTCAGTTGCTGGTATTCATCTCGCTGGGGTTGATCGCTTTCCGGGCACTGGGACTGGTGATTGCGTCAGTGGCCAACACCATGCAGGAAGGCACCATTCTGGTACAGCTTTTTTACTTTCCCATGCTGCTGCTGAGCGGCGCCACGTTCCCTTCAGAAAAATTTCCCAGAGTCATGCAGATTATCCACAACTTTGTCCCGGCAACCTATCTGGTCCGGGGTATGAAAAACATTATGCTCAACGGTCAGAGCCTGGCCGAAAAAGAAAACCTGTTAGCCGTATTAGTTATGCTGCTTACGATTGCTGGCGGGGGGCTAATCTCAGCGAAGCTTTTCCGCTGGGAAAAGGAAGAGAAGATCCGTGGCTCGGCCAAACTATGGGTGCTGGCTGTGCTGGCGCCCTTCTTTGCGATGGGCGTTTGGAAGTGGTTTCACATCTAGATTGTGGGAACTCGGCTTATTAGCGCGGTGTCCAATAACTGTAAATGCAGAGTTGCTGGAAGAGAAGCCGTCGGCTGGCGTTGGTCGCTTTGGTTGCTGCGGTATCGTTGGCCGCACAACTCCGACCGCAGCCGTGGACTGAGGCGTCACGCCAGTCTTTTCTGCGCCAGTTTGCTGCCGCGGCGCTTGATCGCACCCAACACGCTGTTCGCTACGATCCCGCTTATGTTCACCTTGCTTATCCCGGCGGGGACGTGCCGGACGGAACTGGCGTCTGCACGGACGAGGTGATACGCGCTTATCGCGCTGTTGGCATTGATCTGCAAAGAGAAGTGCATGAAGACATGGCGGCGAATTTCAGCGCTTATCCCAGGAGATGGGGACGACAGGACCCTGACCCGAATATCGACCATCGGCGCGTGCCAAATCTGATGGTCTTCTTCAGCCGCAAGGGCGAGAGCCTGCCGATCAGTGATCGAGCCGACGATTACATGCCGGGGGACCTGGTTACATGGGACCTGGGTCGTGGGCTGACCCACATTGGCATGGTGGTGAATCGAAAAACCATTTTCACACGCCGCTACATGATCGTGCACAACATCGGTGAAGGCCCAAAGATGGAGGACGTCCTGTTCGATTGGAAGATCACCGGCCACTACCGCTACTTTGGTCCTGCCGGCGGCGCCCGGGCGAGCGCAGTTCCTGCTGGACGAAACAATTAGTCACTCTTAATACTCCTTTCATCGCTCGGCACTGGTCCATCGACGTAAGTCCGGTCACAGCCCAAGGTGACGTGAGGGAGAGAAAGCTTCAAAGCGAGGTTGAAAGTGTCGTCCGGTGCGCACCACTCGTCCGAAGCGTAACCGGGCCGCGCCGTGCGGTTGGCAAGTCTGAACCATTTGGAGTATAAAGAAATGTTGCGCACAAACCCGCTCCTCATCACTAGAGAAGCCAGAAATCAGCGCCAGGAAAATCATGTCAACCAGCACAATCACAAAAGGTCTTGAAGGCGTAGTTGCGGCCAGTTCCGGGGTCTGCTACATCGACGGCGAAGCCGGAGTGCTCGCGTACCGCGGCATTGATATTCACGAGCTTGCGGAAAAATCCACATTTGAAGAAACATGCTACCTGCTGTGGTTTGGCCGGCTGCCCAAGGCGGCCGAACTGGCTGACCTGAAGCAGAAGCTGGGCGCCGAGCGCAAAGTGGATCCCGCCATTTATGACATGATGCTCCGGATCCCGAAAACTGCGACGCCCATGGAAGTGCTGCGGACGGCGGTTTCCGCGCTTTCTTTTTACGATGCAGAAGCAGAGAAGATTGATCACGATGCCAATGTGCGCAAGTCCATCCGCCTGACGTCACAGATTGCCATGCTGGTGGCAGGCTATGACCGCATTCGCAAAGGCAAGAACATAGTCGATCCTGATCCAGCGCTTTCCCATGCGGCCAATTTCCTGCTGCAACTGAATGGCGAAAAACCTTCATCGACAGCGGAAAAGGCCCTGGATGTTGCGCTGATCCTGCACGCTGACCATGAGTTGAACGCTTCCACATTTGCCGCTCGAGTAACCGCGGCTACTCTTTCAGACATGCATTCCGCCATCGTCAGCGCGATTGGCGCGCTCAAAGGTCCGCTGCATGGCGGCGCCAATGAAGCGGTGATGCGCATGCTGTTTGAGATCGACAAAAAAGGCGAGGACCCGGTGGAGCATGTGAAGAAGATGCTGGCCGATAAGAAAAAAATCTCCGGCTTCGGCCACCGCGTCTATCACACGGAAGATCCGCGGGCCACGCACCTGCGAGCGATGTCGCGCGACCTGGGCCGTTCGGCAAACCCAAAGTGGTATGAGATGTCCGCCAAGATCGAGCAGTACATCAAGAAAGAAAAAGATCTCAACGCCAACGTGGATTTCTATTCCGCATCGACTTACACCACACTTGGCCTGGACGTTGATTTGTTCACGCCGGTGTTTGCGGTGTCGCGCATCAGCGGCTGGGCAGCGCACGTGATTGAGCAGCTTGACGATAACCGGTTGATCCGTCCGCGTGCCGATTACATTGGCCCCGCGTATCCGAACAAGTACATAGCCATCGGCCAGAGATAAAATTAGCAGCAAAAGCATTCAGCCCTTGAACACTTTCGCCATAGAGCGAGGAGTTCAAGGGCTGAGTTGTTTTTGGCTTGAGTTAGGACCCCAGAAATAGCACGTGGACGTAAGTACCGAGCCGCACGTTATAGGCGAGGTAGTATCCGTCATGGTCGGGGTCGTTATAGATCACGATGTCATCGTTATCCCAGAGCCAGCTGTTGGCGTAGTCATAGTCGTATGGAGCAACCTGGAAATAGTAGCCACCGACGTCGAATCGATTTATGCCGCCGCCGCGGAGGCGCCAGACGTGTTGCGGGCCGAAGCCGCCAGTAAAGCGTCCGTGCTCCCAGGGATGGTCAACGTGATAATTGGCATCGTTGCGACCGGAGTCGTGTCCCACCCAGCGATCATTTTCAGCGTGGACATGCGGAGCTTCAGGATGGCCTTGCTGATCGTTATACCTGGGCCGCTGATTTTGTTCTGGCGGACGCCCTTGCTGCGGCGGCTGCGATGAGCCGCGATTGGAATTTCCCTGCCGCGTGGGCGACTGACGAGGTGTAGCTGGAGCGCGGGATGGACCGCGTGCGGGGATATGTCCGTTGCCGACGCCGCGGTCACCGCCGCCGCGTTGGGCATTACCCTGCGGCTGTTGAGCGTGTGCCTGTGGTTGAGAGTGTGGTTGCTGACCACGTTGCTCGCCTTTTTGCTGAGCAAAGGCAGGGACCGAAGCCACTAACATGGCGGCAAACAGTCCAAAAAGTCCGATGAGTTTTTTCATTCTTTTTCTCCAAAGTGATGAAGGCAATCTGGGGATATGTTCTGTTCCGAACAAACAGCTCAATATGTGAGATGCACAAATCGGGATGATTTATCGCGTCACGAAGCTTTTTTGACTGTGCAATATGATGCGCGAGGGTCAATTTCATTCCGTGAGTGCAGGAAAACCTGTATCAGCGGAAGCTCAGGCAGCGGGAAAAACGGCGTAGAATAGAAGCATGCACCGCGTTTACCTCGATAACAATGCCACCACTCCGGTCCTGCCGGAGGTGTTTGAGGCGATGCGGCCGTTTTACCTGGAGCAGTTCGGCAATGCCTCATCAATCCACCATTACGGGCAGCATGCACGTGCAGCAGTGGAAAAGGCGCGTGCATCGGTAGCAGCGTTGTTGAATGCGCGTCCAGCGGAAATCGTGTTTACCAGCGGCGGTACAGAGGCCGACAACCTGGGCATCTTTGGGCTGGTGCAGCGCGGCGACCACGTTATCACTTCCACCATCGAGCACAGCGCGGTCACCAATACCTGCAAGCGTCTGGAACAGATGGGATGCGAAGTTACGTTTGTTCCGGTCAATGGCCGGAGTGAGATTGATCCGGAAGACGTGCGCAAGGCGTTGCGCATGAAC
>DATCAX010000086.1:0-4336 GCA_036512375.1 Candidatus Angelobacter sp.
GCGGCAGGCCGAGCGAAACGGACTGAATAGAGTTAAGAGTCGCAGCGGAAGCCGTAAGGCCGCAAGCCGCCGGAACCTGAAGACACGGACTTAAAATACCGCCGGGCAGGTTACCAAACACAAAACGTCCTGGGAAGAAGGTATGAGACTCAGAGTGATTTCCACGATAGAGCTCGTAGCCGCCGAACTTGATGGTGTGTTTGCCGCGGACCAGGCTTACATTGTCTGCGAACTCATAACGCCGCATGATGGTGAAGCTGGGGAGAAAGATCTGCGTGCCCAGGTTGGCGAAGCCGGGGATATCGAGTCCGACCTGGCCGGGAGTATTCGGATTCACGTCGAAGTTGGAGTAATTCCACTGCACACGGGCCTCATTGAGAGTCCGCGGGCTGAACTGGTGGAACCATGAACCAAGTAAAGTGTGGTCAAAAGCCTTGACGGAGCTGCCACGGGAAAAGCCGGTCAGCGAGGTTACATCAGGATTTTGTTCCAGATCATGGCCAAAGCTGTAACGCAGCGCCACCTGGTTGCGATCACTGAACTGGTGGTCTAAACGGGTTGAGGCGAGATAGAGGCGGTTGACGTACGGAAACAGACCGCCATTATTTTCGAATTGGTTAACGATGAAAGCGTTCCGGGGACTTGTTGCCGGGTTGACTGTGAGCACATTCGTCAAAATAGCGGCGCAAGTTGCAGCCGGCAGCGCAGGCTGGCCGGTAAGACATGGAACCGGCGTGGCCCCCAGACCGGCGAGACCGCTGATAATCGCACCCTGATTATTCGCGGCGTCGGTTTCCGGCCGGAAGATGCTGGTGTTGGTCAGCAGCGGGACCGCGTTCTGGGCGTCGCCCATAAGCCCTTCAAAGGAGCTGTAAAGGAATGTCTTGTCCTTGGTGATGGGGAAGCCGATAGCGCCACCAAATTGCTCGCGGGTCAGACTGTCTTTTACGTGTGTTCCCTGGATGTCTGGCGCCGCTGGATTGAATGTGGCACCGGGAGCGAGAGCCTGGCTGATGGAGAATGGATTGGCTGCGTCAAGCGCGTCATTGCGGAAGTAGCCGAAGAGGCTTCCATGAACATCGTTCCCGCCGGATTTGGAGACGATGTTAATTGTCGCGCCGCTGGCGCCGCCGAGATCAGCTCCATAATTGCTGCGGTTGATCTGGAACTCCTGGACCGCGTCCTGGCCCAGGTTCAAGCGGACGCCACCGGCATCATCGTTTACTTCGCCGCCATCCACGGTTACGCTGTTGCCGCGGCCATTGCTTCCATAGAACGAAAGACCGCTCTGAGGCGTCTGCTTCACGCGGTAATCCTGGTCAGAGGCGAGCCGGGTGGAATCAGAGACAGCCGGAGCCAACAGAGTGAACGTCAGGTAGTCACGGCGATTGATGGGCAGTTCGCGAATCGTCTGTTCAGTAACGACGTTCGCCTGCGCACCTCTCTCGGTTTCGACGACGGGCGGCTCAGCGGTAACTTCCACCTGCTCTGAAACCTGCGAGACCTTCATGGGAAAATCGACGGTAGAGGTCTGGCCGACATTCACCACAACGTTCTTGGCGATTTCCGACTGGAAACCTGTTTTCGCAACGCTGAGGCTGTAGGTTGCCGGTTGCAGACCTGTCAGGCGAAATTGGCCGTTATCGTCCGTGGCCACCGTGTGCTTGATACCCTTGGCAACGTCGGTCGCCGTGACATTGGCATTGGAAACAACGGCGCCGGAAGGATCAGTGACCGTGCCTCTTATGTCACCCGAGGCGCCGACACCCTGCGCGTAGACCATGCCGGTAAGCAGCAGGCACGCAAGAAAAATTCTTAACAGATGGACTAACCGCATAAACCCTCCAAGGTAGCTGTGGCAAAGCGTGAGGAGATGGTCTGGTGTTTTCGCTCGATTGAGGTGTGCGAGAACGCCAGTGAAAATGTGAATGAGTGCTCATTCATGTGACGAATAGTTCTGTGATCCCTTATTGGCCGAGTATTATCCCACATGATTGCGTCTAACGCCGAATTCACTCTGAACCTTTATTGCAAGCGTAAATCGCGCTGCCCACGGACGCAGTCCATAACACCGTCCAGGCCATTTGCGGCCAAAAATGCGGGGCGCTCTAAATTGATCACGACAACTCTATGGCAAAACTACCATTCCCGCACCAGAATTTTTGTTTATCGAACCAGCGAACACACCGTTCAAGTGGAAGAAGGCGATGAATTATGTCCCGGCGGGACGGAATTGTCAAAAGCGTGTATCGGGACGGTCCCCCTTTTCTGACTTTCGGAATCTGAACTTCGCATGCGATTTCGGCTCTTCCGTCCTTAATATGACGGCAATACCTCCGGTCAGACGGATTTTGACGCACCCGAAGCAGCTTGTGACTTCGTCTGGCCCGTACGTTTCGCCAGAAAACTGGCAAACATGGCGCTGGCGCGGGCGGGGAATAGCCTCTGGATCCGGTCAATACGGTAAGCGTCTGAGCCGATGAGCACGCGGTTCTTATTTCCTAGGACTCCCTTGATGATCACGTGCGACGCTTCTTCCGGCGTAATGAGCGCTACTTTCTTGAAATGTTCTTCCGCTTCCTGGCGGGCCGCCGGGGTAACACCGCGTCCAGCGCGGGCGCTGTGTGCGATCGGCGTAGCGATGCCCGCGGGGTGCACAGAAGTGACTTTGATCGCACTGGTGGCGCGCAGTTCTTCCCGCAATGACTCGCTGAATCCGCGGACAGCAAATTTGCTGGCAGCATACGCGGTCTGTCCTGGTGGCCCGATCAACCCGAAAATACTTGATAAGTTAACGATGTGTGCGTCAGTCTCACGCTGCAACATAGGCAAAAAGAACTTGCAGCCATGCACCACGCCCCAGAAATTTATGCCGATCAACCACTCCATATCTTCTAACGACACTTCAGCCAGCGTGCCCATCAGCGCTACGCCGGCGTTGTTCACCAGCAGTGATGCGCGGCCAAAATCCCTTTGCACCGCCTGCGCGAAGTCCTCCACCGCGGATGCTTTCGAAACGTCCACGGTGTAAGTACGCGCTGTGGCATCGCCCAGCAGAGCGCGCGTTTCTTCCAGACCGGCAGAATTGACGTCGGCCAGGGCGAGCTGCGCGCCAAGCTTCGCCAGATCCACAGCCAGTGCGCGGCCGATTCCTGAAGCCGCTCCGGTTACAACTGCAACTGCACCTTTGATATCGCGCATAGGCGGAACAGGATAGCAAATCTGGATTTAAAAATTATCAACTTTAAGAACTTAAATTTGAAACCCTGAATGTCCACCCTTTTATGTGTACGACTATCTGTACAAAAGCTCCGCAATACTGCCTTGACATCATGGCCTCATGCCCAGAGAATGACCGTGATGCCTGAATCTCTCAGCAGCAAGCTGGCCGGAATCACGCTACCGGACGCAGATGGCAATCCAACGCGCCTCGGTTCCTTGTGGCAGAGCGGACCAGCGGTGCTCGTCTTCCTTCGCCACTACGGTTGAATCTTCTGCGGAGAACACGTCGCGCAGTTGCGCGAATTCGAAGAAGAATTCAAGAAGAAAGGCGCCAGTCTTGCCGTGGTTGGCCTGGGTGATCTGAGTTATGCCAGGTTCTTCCGTGAAAAAACCGGGATCCACTTCCCTCTGCTGATCGACGACAAGTGTCTTGCCTATAAAACGGTCGGGCTGCGCCACGCTTCCCTGCTCCACCTCCTGCGTAGAGATAATTTGCAGGCCCGCCGCCGCGCCAAGGCCGCTGGACACAAACAACACCGCCTGGGAAAAGATCCGTTGCAGCTGGGTGGCAGCTTTGTGTTTGCGCCCGGTAATAAAGACCTTTTCGTCCACGTGAGTGAAACTTTTGGCGACAACGCCGCGCCAGCGGACATGCTGAAGGCGATCGCGTAAAAGCAACCTACCACGGAGACACGGAGGACGAGCGGCCTGATAGCTGCAATGCCCGGCACTTTCGGCAATTCCGGGCGATTCTGGCAATCCCTCCAAGATCCAAGCTCCCCCTTACAAGTCTTAACTGCATCTCTCTCTGACCGGCCACAGTTCTTTACTCCCGCCACCGCAACAACCTTCGCCGCATGGGTTTGATCTATTAGCGAACCCACCCCTATAGGAGAGAAAGAATGCGCAAACTTGCGATCTCGATGTGTGTCTTTTTGTGTCTGCCCTTCATGGCAATGGCCCAAAGCAGTGAAAACGTTTCTACTCGCGGAACTATCTATGGCGGCTATTCCCTGCTGCACACCAGCAACAACCTCGGCAGCGGTCTTGGCAGCATTGGCGGCAGTCTTGGCACCAGCTTCGGTGGCAACAACTTCAACGGATGGGACGGACA
>DATCAX010000087.1:0-4865 GCA_036512375.1 Candidatus Angelobacter sp.
ACTATGCCGTGACGATTGATCAGGTGAAAGCAGTGGCGCTGTTTTCTGACGCCGACACTAAGATCATGCAGAACCCGAAAATCCGGGCCACGGACAACGAGAAGGCAACGCTCACGATCGCAGATAAGATTCCGATCGCGACAGGTTCATTCGGCACGCCGCTGGGCATAGGCACAGGCGTGGGCTCGGTGGGCGTGAATACGCAATTCACATATACAGATGTCGGCGTAAAAATGGAAATCACGCCGCGCGTGCATCCTGACGGACAGGTGACGCTGAAGACATCAATGGAAATCTCAAACCTGAATGGATCGCAAACCATCGGCGGCATTACCCAGCCGATCATCAGCACGCGCAAAGTTGAACATACGATCCGTTTGATGGATGGAGAAACCAACCTGCTGGGCGGAATCCTGGAAGTCCAGGACACCAGTTCCACCGGCGGCACGCCGTTTCTGGGGCAAATTCCCATCCTGAAGTACCTGTTCACGTCGACCCAAAAGGAACATATTACGAATGAGCTTGTGTTTCTGCTGGTGCCGCATATCGTGCGTAAACAGGAACTCAATGATTTGAACCGTCGCGCGTATGACGTGGGTACCGGCAGCGGCATCGATCTGCGCATGGCCGGCAGACAGACGCCCCCCAGCAACGCGACCCCTGTAGCCACCACGCCGCAACAACCAGCAACTGGAGCGCCAGCAGTACCTGCGCGCCAGCCGGCGAATACAGTTCCGCCACAGCAGCCAACGCCCCAAACTGCAACTCCGCAAAGCACACCCGCACCCCAGCAGACGTTGAAAACAGGCCAGGTGGGATTGCGGCTTGATCCGGGCACACTGCAGCAACAGATGGGTAGCACTTTTTCCATGACAGTTGTGCTGTCGCATGGCGAGGACATTGCGTCCGTTCCCATCCAGCTCAGTTACGATCCAAGGCTGTTCCAGTTCGTGAAAGTGACGAACGGCGATTTTCTGGCCAAAGATGGCCAGAACGTGGCGCTGGTGTATCGCGATGATGCGACGACCGGTAAGCTGCAGATCACCGCGCAACGCACTCCCGGAGCGCAAGGCATTACCGGCGATGGCACAGTTTTCAACCTGACGTTCACCGCGAAGGCGAAGGGTACAGGAGCGATTTCCATTGGAGTGCCCGGCGCGCGCAACAGCAAGAACCAGCCGATGGATGTGCTGGGATCGCAAACCACGGTTACGGTAAACTAGAAGACGAAGGTCCGCGATGAAGCAGAGACAAACCGATCTTTCGAATCGCCTCATCGTGACCGGGCGTGGTCATGCGCGGCAGCGCGGTGTGACCCTGCTGGAAATGATTGTGGTGATCACGATCCTGCTGATCCTGATGGGAGCGGCAGTCCCGGTGCTCAAAGTAAGCGTGCGTCGCCAGAGAGAAGTGGAGTTGCACCGCGATCTGTGGGAAATGCGATCGGCGATTGACCGCTACAAGGACGCAGCCGACAAGAACGCCTTTCAGATTAAATTGGGCTCGGAAGTATATCCTCCGGACCTGGATACGCTGGTCAACGGCGTGGAGATTGCCGGGGGGAAAAAACTTCGGTTCCTGCGCCGCATCCCGGTTGATCCCATGACAGGCAACGCGGATTGGGGCCTTCGTTCCATGCAGGACGATCCCCAGTCAGACTCATGGGGTGGGCAGAATATTTTTGATGTGTACACAAAATCGACCGGTACGGCATTAAACGATACGAAGTATAAGGATTGGTAACTTTTATGATCGGGCAATCCAGAAGGCAGAGGCAGCAGCGCGGGTTCACGATGATTGAGATGATCATCGTGTGCGCCATGATCTCCATTTTGCTGGGTGTCATGGTGCCGATTTACAGGATACACGTCCTGCACGCGAACGAAGGAGTCTTGAAGCAGGACCTTTACCACATGCGCACGGCTATCGATCAATACACGCAGGACAAGGGCAAAGCGCCGCAGGCTTTGGATGACATTGTGACCGCGGGTTACCTGCACGCAATCCCGAAAGACCCTTTTACTCATGCCGCCGATTCGTGGCAGACCGTGCAGGAAGACGTGCTTACCAGCATTGACCAGACCCAGCCCGGCATCAGCGACGTGAAGAGCGGATCAAGCCTGATCAGCTCCGAAGGAACGGCCTACAACACCTGGTAAGGAGAAGCAGCGTGGCCTATGCGGCCTTCTCGCCTTCTTCAGGTTCGTTTTCGGCGATCGGATCAAGCTCGGCTTCCTTAAACGACTCCCGCACCGCTTCGGGATCTACTTTCCGATTGCGAACGTTATCTTCGCTTACGCCGGGGCGTGTAGACCCTTCGCCTTGAGAACTTGCGACAGGAGTAGTGCCAATCTGGTCTGACGCCTCAGCTGACATCTGGCCGGAGTTGTGCTCGCCCACGGCGCCGACTGATGGTTCCTTCGATTGACGCTGGCCTGATTCTTCATGGTGAAGCTGTCTATTTAGATTCCGCATCTCCCATTCACCTTTCTCAATCCCCCGGTCCACGATGTCTTCCCGTATTCTGCTGTCCAAATCGCACCTCCCGCGTGTCTGTTGATTGGATGCCGAAAGCAGAGCTCAAGACGAGAGGCAATGCGGGACAGCGATTCAACGCATCAGGCCCATATTTTGCTACCATCTTGCTATGCCGGTTGATACTGAAATTCAGGCTACGCATCTTCCTCCCTTGAAAGCCCCACGCGGAACGGAACTCACGTGCAAAGCGTGGCCGCAGGAAGCCGCCATGCGCATGCTCATGAACAACCTTGACGATGAAGTAGGTGAGCGGCCGCGCGATCTGGTGGTTTATGGCGGCACGGGCAAGGCAGCCCGCAATCAGCAATGCCTGGAGGCGATCCTGGCGTCATTGAAGTCGCTGGAGAACGACGAGACTCTGCTGGTGCAGTCGGGCAAGCCGGTTGGAATTTTTAAAACCCATGAGTACGCGCCGCGCGTGCTGATCGCCAATTCAAACCTTGTGGGCCACTGGTCAAACTGGGAGAAGTTCAACGAACTGGAACGTGCCGGACTGATGATGTATGGGCAGATGACGGCAGGGTCATGGATTTATATCGGTTCGCAGGGAATTATCCAGGGGACGTTTGAGACATTTGCCGCGGCGGCGGAAAAACATTTTGGCGGCGAACTGGCAGGCAAGCTGGTGGTAAGCGGCGGCATGGGTGGTATGGGCGGCGCACAGCCTCTGGCCGCGACAATGGCTGGCGCGTGCTTCCTCGGAATTGACGTGGACGCGGAGCGCATCAAGAAGCGCCTGAAGACTGGCTATTGCGACTTCATGGTCAACAATCTTGATGAAGCGCTGCGTATCTTGAAAAACGCTGTGCGCAAGAAAGAGGCCATTTCCGTCGGGTTGGTGGGGAATTGCGCTGACGTAATTCCGGAGTTGGCAGAACGCGGCGTGCTTCCGGACATTCTTACGGACCAGACGTCGGCGCATGATCCGCTCAATGGCTATGTGCCGAACGGCATGACGCTGGAACAAGCTCTGGAGCTGCGCAACAGCGACCCGAAGACGTATCTGGAAAAATCAATGAACGCGATGGCGCGGCACGTCGAAGGCATGCTGCGCTTGCAGAATATGGGCAGCGTGACCTTTGATTACGGCAACAACATCCGGACCTTCGCTTTTCAGCAGGGCGTGAAAAACGCTTATGATTTTCCGGGCTTTGTGCCGGCATACATTCGTCCACTGTTTTGCGAAGGGCGCGGGCCGTTCCGCTGGGTGGCACTTTCTGGCGATCCGGCCGACATTGCGGTTACCGACGATCTGGTCCTGGAGATGTTTCCGAAAAACCGAATTCTCAGCCGCTGGATTGACCTGGCGCGCAAGCGCATCAAGTTTCAGGGACTGCCAGCACGCATCTGCTGGCTGGGCTATGGCGAGCGCGCCGAGTTCGGGCTCGCCATGAACGACCTGGTCAAGAAAGGCAAGCTCAAGGCGCCCATTGTGATCGGGCGCGACCATCTGGATTGCGGATCGGTGGCGTCGCCGTATCGCGAAACCGAGAGCATGAAAGATGGCAGTGACGCCGTGGCGGACTGGCCCCTGCTGAACGCGATGCTCAACACCGCCAGCGGCGCGAGTTGGGTGTCGATCCACAACGGCGGCGGCGTGGGCATTGGTTATTCACTGCACGCTGGGCAAGTTACTGTGGCCGATGGCACGGAAATGATGGCGAAACGCATTGAACGCGTACTGACGAATGATCCGGGAATCGGCGTGGCGAGACACGTGGACGCTGGGTACGACGAGGCGGCGCGATTCGCGGAGAAAACGGGCGTGAAGGTGCCGATGCGTTAGCTCATCCCGAGCGCAGCGAGGGAACACTTTAACCACAAAGGACACGAAGGAATACTAAAGCTGATCTCACCAAGACTATCGATGACGTGACGCTTGGTCCGAACCCGTGTAACCTGAACTTTGCCTAAAACAGACACATTTCCATACCTGCTGCTAGCCAACATCGGCCAGCTTCTTACGCTGCGCGGTGAAGCTACGCCGCGGCGTGGTGCTGCGCTCAAAGAGATCGGTGTAATAGAGGATGCGGCAGTGCTTTGCTCAGGAGGAAAGGTCATTGCCGCAGGGCCACAAGGTGCGGTGCTTCGCGATCCCTGGCTCCGAACCAACCGCAGAAAAGTGAAGGAACTCGATTGCCAGGGAAGAGTGGTGATTCCGGGGCTGATCGACTGCCATACGCATCCGGTGTTCGCCGAGCCTCGATTGGTCGATTTTGAAAAGAGGATTGGCGGCGCGGGTTATGAAGAGATAGCGGCGGCGGGCGGCGGAATTCGATCGAGCGTTGCGGCGGTACGACGCGCGAGCCGAGGTGAATTGAGCAAGA
>DATCAX010000088.1:0-4122 GCA_036512375.1 Candidatus Angelobacter sp.
CGTAAGCATCAAGACCTATTACGAAGCTGACTGTCCGCCCAAGGGCACTACTTGCAACCCCGGCATTTATCAAAGCACTCCTAATGATGGAGACGATGTGCAGTCTCCCTTCCGGGTTTCTGCCGCTGTCCAGAACAATACCGCGTCGATCACTTCCATGAAGGCTTACATCGATGGTGTACAAGTTGGCGCATCTTCCGGCCCGACCTTTGACCAGCCGATTTCCGCCACTAAAGGCACCCACATTCTGGTGATCCAGGCGTGGGACACGGCAGGCAAGCTGTATCGGCTGACTGAGAACGTGAACGTGCAGTAAAACAAGTTTCTCCAAGGCGCCCTGAGGGCGCTCCTTCGTCGGGAAACGGCAGCTCGAACCTGGGCTGCCGTTTTTATTTTGGAAAGAAACGTATCGCGGAGGCGCGGGGAAGACCGGGAAAACAAAACCTTACCACTGATTTACACGGATAACACTGATCAGCGCGAAAAAACAAAGGCAAGAACTTACCGCGGATTTGCGCGGATGCACGCGGATATGAACTCTGAACTTGCACCGTTGTGCCGGGTAGAAAGCCGGCCCAGCGTTCATGTAGGATTGGCGCGTATCTTTGAACTAAGCGAGTGTGGCCGTATAAACTTATAGAGTTCACGGGCGCCTGGGCTCGCGCGTGAGATAGCGCGATGGAACTGGAAGCCGTCGGCGGGCCTGGCGCTGTCCAAACCACCGTTTGAACGGTGCCATTATCCACGACCACCGTCACCGGCTCCGCCGATGGCGATAGCCGCAGTGATACCGATCACTCGCTATCTTAAATGGGAAGTGCCGCATCCAGCGGCACCACACAACCAGGCATGAAAGAAAGGAAAGACTATGAACGAAAACAACAGAGTCCTGAGTCGCCAGAACGCACGCGAGCTGACCCCGGCGGAAGTTGACCACGTCAGCGGCAACATCAACACTTTAACGATCTGTTCCTGGGATCCAAGGAGCGGAACCAAGGACTGCGACACGGTGGGCTAACTGCCACGACGGCTGAACAGCTTGACCGTATGTTCGTTCGATCCTGAAGCCGGCAAAGATGCTGGTGTTGGCGAGTGCTAACCCAATCCTGCGCGGACGGTCCAATCACGCCGTCCGCCGCAGCTTGAGAGGAAAGGGGAAGTAACCTGAACAACCGAGTACGCAGTCGCCAGGGAGCCAGAGAGTTGCCCCCAGCGAGATTGAACATGTAACCAGAGAAGACATGCGATGAAGATATTGATCACCGCCCCGGAGAACGAAAATCACACCGCGCCATTGAAGTGGGCGCTAGAGCAAGCTGGATACTCCGTGGCCTGCTGGGCGGGCCTGGGATGGACGGAGGCCAAACAGGCATCCATCTCGTTGTTCGAAGATACGCAGCTCAAACTTGGCCGTCATTTGGTTGAGCCCGGCGACGTGATTTGGATTCGCCGGCCATTGGAACCCAAGCCCAATCCGCAAACGTCCCCTGAAGACGCGAAGTTTGCAGCCAATGAATACCGCTGGTTTTATGACTCTCTGATGTATCTTCTTGAAACCCTGCCGGTGCGCGTGTTCAACAAGTACACGGCCTCGCGCTTCATCAACAATAAATCCGTCCAGCTCCTGCTGGCCCGCGCCTGCGGCATGAACGTGCCCAGAACTTTGATGGCCAACTCGCCGCAAGCCGTGCGAGAGTATTTTCGCGACAATCCTCAACGGATGATCTGCAAAGCCTTCTCCACGCACATCTGGCAGAAGGAGCAGGGCGGGCCGGTGGCGGTCAATGAAACCTTCGAACTCAAAGCGGACATGCTGCCCACCGACGAAGTACTCACCTACGCGCCCGCCATCTACCAGGAGTTGGTAGTCAAGAAGTTCGACGTACGCATGGTGCTGCTAGGCGCAGCAGTGTATTCCTATTCTCTCCACAACCCCAAGGGCGCACTCGACTGGCGCCAGGACGCCACGCGGGGCTTACTGAAAGCAGAACCCATCATCACACCGCCGGAGGTTGGAAAATCCGTGCTGGCGTTTGCAGCGAAGTCTGGTATCGCCTGCGGCAGCTTTGACTTCGCCATCGACAATCAGAACCGGTGGTGGTTCCTGGAAGTCAATGAAGGTGGACAGTTCCTGTGGCTCGACGCGTGCAACGCTGGGCTTCATGTGCAGGAGAAATTCCTGGCTTTTGTGACCGCGCCGGCCGGATCGTCACGGCAGGTGCTCGAAGCAAGGCAGTCAGAATTTCCCTCCTGGAGCGACTATCTCGCATCGCCGGCCAAAGACCAGCAGTTGCCGGAAGAAGCTGATCCAGATGCCAGCTTTGTTTCGATGGAAGCGTGAAAGTGGCGGATGAATGGTCACCCGGCCACTCTGGCAAACCTACCACTGAGGCACAGAGACACGGAGAAAAGCAAGGCTTACCACTGATAAACACTGATGACACAGATCAGAAAGTGGGTCTTAGTTACTGTCCGTCACCTTTGTTGTTCTCCGTGTCTCCGCGGAGACATGGAAAAAGTCAGATACATCAGATCAGGCTCAATCCCCACGCTTCGCCAACGGCGGGCGAAAGCGAGAGCACCTGCGCAGAAAATGTCAGAACCCCGCTGTGCGTGTTCCATTCTGGGACACCATTTTGGGACAGCTTGGCACATTTCCTTGAATCTCTCAGTCGAATATCCAGCACCTTGGGATAACATCTACCGCAATCAATCAGTCCGCCACCCACGTCAACAGTTCATGATCGGTTTCTTCAGAAAGAACAGGAGAGTTCAGAATGACTCGAAATGCAATCCGTCTTGCGTGGATGTTGCTTGGCCTGGCAATTCTCAGTGCAGTAGCAACCCTGCCCGCCCTGGCGCAGGTTTCACAATCCGCAGCAGCAGCCGGCGGCTCAAATGCACAAGAGCCCCAACCACCGGCCACAGGAAATGCGTCTAACGCCCTGAACGTTCTGCCTGTGGCAGCCACACAGCATGGCGCCCCGTGGCAAGATGCAAACACGAGCGGGCCCACGGGATTTGCGGCGCCCGCCGGCTCACACCTCAGTTACTTTGGCGGACCCATCATCACCAACGTCCAGGTGGTCCAGGTGTTGTACGGCAGCGGTTCATACGAGCCACACGTGGCCGGAACCAGTTCGCCCAGCATGGGACAGTTCTTCGGCGACTTTACCGGCAGCGGCAGCGGACTGATTTCTCTGCTGGCCCAATACAACACCAACATCTCAGGCGGCACCAATCAGTTCTTCGGGAACGGCACGTTCGGCGGACTGATCCAGATTGTTCCCTCCGGTACTAACAATGGGTCCGTGATCAACGACCCACAGATCCAATCCGAACTCCTGGGCCAGCTCAGCGTTGGCAACCTGCCCGCGCCAGTTACCGACTTCAGCGGTAACCCCAAAACGCTCTATATGATCTATTTTCCCCCGGGCAAGACGCTCATCAACCCACAACATCAAACAAGTTGCACTTTCCCTGGTTTCTGCGCGTATCACGGGACCACGTCAACTCTTTTCAACGGGAAACACGTTCTCTACGGCGTGATGCCTGACATGCAGGCCGGCAGCGGTTGCGATGTGGGTTGCGGCGGATCGACAACGTTTGGTAACGAAACTTCGACGAGCAGCCACGAACTGGTGGAAGCCATGACCGACGCGGATATCGGCCTCACGAACACCGTTGGGTTTCCTCTTGCCTGGTACGACTCAAGCCACGGCGAAATCGGGGACATCTGCAACCAGCAGCAAACTGCGTACACGGCGAACGGCACGCCATACACGGTCCAGTTGGAATTTTCCAACTCCGCCAACAATTGCATCGCGCCGCCGCCAACACCGCCGCCAACCAGCGCCTCGAGTCCTTTCCAGTACAGCATTCCTCGCGACGAGCAGCTTGCATGCTATGGAATTTCCGTGGCCCCCAACTTCCCCTCGAACTGCCGCGACATCACGAACGCGGATGACCAGAACATGTGCTATGGGATGTCAGAGAATTCGCAGACGCCCTGCATGAGCATCGTAGATACCAACCTGAAACTGGCCTGCTATGGCATGTCAGTGGCGCCGAACTTCCCCACGAACTGCCGCAGCATTACCGACCCGCAGATGCAGGCATACT
>DATCAX010000089.1:0-9694 GCA_036512375.1 Candidatus Angelobacter sp.
TTCCAGCCGTCAGAGAGCCAGAGTTCAGGGCGCGAATAGCCGGCATCTTCCATGAAGGAGAGATATTCACCGCATGTCGCCAGACGCATGGCGAAGCGAAACGGACGCAGGAAAACTTTATGCCGCGAGCCTTCATTGTCAAAGTAAAACGATTCGCCTTCAGCTCCGATTTCGTACAGCCCTTCAGGATAAAGCTGCGGCTTCTGGTGCGGCGCGCCTTCGGTTGCTGGCGCTGCGACTGCTGCCTGATACGCAGGGTGCAGCGGGTTGCTCCAGAATCCGTGCTTGATATCGGTAACGATCAGCTCCTGGTGCTGTTGCTCATGGTTCAGGCCCAGGATGACAAGTTTCTGCGCTTCGGCGGCAACCGAGCCCGATTGCAGCAACTGGAGCATGTGCTCATCAACGTGAGCCCGATACTTACGGATCTCGTCGATCGGGGGACGCGAAAAAGTATTGCGCAGCGCTTTTTCCGGCTGCTGCCCTACTGCGTTGTAATAGGAATTAAAGAGATCGCGAAACTGAGGATGGAAGGCTTTGTATCCGGGCAAGTGGTTGGAAAGAATGAACGTCTCAAAAAACCAACTGGTATGCGCCATGTGCCACTTGGCCGGGCTCGCTTCCGGACAAGACTGCACCATCAGATCTTCCGGACTCAGTGGGGCCGTCAGTGCGTCCGTCTGCTGCCGCACAGCAGAATATTGGCCGGCGAGAGAGGCCAGGGCGCGTTCTTCCGCCGAAGCGGGAGGGAAGGTCAAGACCGATTTCAGGTGCGCCATATGGGGTTCCTGTCCTCGAACCAACAGCAGGGCAGACATATTAAATCTTTGGCCCACAAATTGCACCCTTGGGCACAGCAAAGATCGTCAACATATGATGCGGGGCAGGAGATAAAGTTTCGCTAATGTCCCCGAGGAGCGGGAATCTGTAGTCAATTTGCCGGAGTGAAAATCTGACGAAAGTCTTATCGACCTGGTGTATCTTCAAAAGGTGACACCCAAAGATGTAATCACGGCCGGGCGAATCATCTTCCACGTCGACATGGATGCCTTCTTTGTCTCAGTGGAAGAGCTGTTCAACCCGGCGCTGAAAGGCAAAGCCGTGGTGGTTGGGGGCCAGAGGGACGAGCGCGGCGTGGTGTCTGCGGCTTCATATGAAGCCCGCAAGTTCGGTGTTCATTCGGCTATGCCGTTGCGCACAGCGGCCAAGCAGTGTCCGCATGCGATCTTTCTCGACGGCCATCCTGAGCTTTACAGCGAATCGTCACAAAAAGTCCGGGAAGTGCTGCATGACTTTTCTCCCGCAGTGGAGATGGCATCGATTGATGAAGCGTATCTCGACATGACGGGCACGGAAAGGCTGCATGGGCCAGCCTTGCTGGCAGCGCACAAACTGCACCTGCAGATGAAAGAGCGCACCGGACTGAACTGCTCTATCGGAATCGGCAGTTCAAGGCTGATGGCAAAAATCAGTTCAGATAAAGCCAAGCCCAATGGCGTCCTTTATGTTCTGGCTGGGCAGGAGAAGAGCTTTCTGGCTCCGCTGGACGTCGGCAAAATTCCTGGCGTGGGCAAAGTTACCAAGGCGCGGCTGAATGATATCGGCATCATTTACATCGGCGATCTGCTCAAGGTGGAAGAGCAAGTCCTGGAAGATAACTTCGGAAAATGGGGCGCGGCACTGGCCGGCAAGGCGCGCGGAGAAGACGCAGGCGCATGGTTTGAAGGCGAAGTCGGCGAAGAGTGGCAGGCAAAATCCATTAGCCATGAACATACCTTTGGCCGCGATACGGCGGACCTTGGCAAGATTGAGCCCACGCTGGCGCATTTGTCTGAGAAGGTAGGCCGCCGCTTGCGCGAGCAGAACTTTACCGCTCGCACACTGCAACTGAAACTGCGTTATTCAGATTTCACCACCATCACGCGGGCACATTCGTTAACCAGCCCCACGCAGATGGATACAGAGATTTTTTCCGCGATTGAAAAGCTCTTCCACGCCAACTGGCAGCAAGGGCGCGCGGTGCGGTTACTGGGCGTACAAGCCTCAAACTTTGAAGATATGCCGGAACAGATGAATCTGCTGGACGGTGACAAGAAACAAAAATTGGCGCGTGCTCAATCCGCTTCCGACCGGCTGCGCGATAAGTATGGCGACTCTACAATCTTCCTGGCAAAGACCATGGGCGGTACATTCCGGGAAAGAGTCCATGAGAACCCGGCAGAAAAGCCAGGCGCAAGATCCAGCCTTGCGGAACCTGGAATTCGCCACAACCAGCCCGGAAGCAAACGCGGAAGCACTCCCAGCGAATGAGTGGTGCACGAGCAAAAATTTACGGCAGCCATCAAGCCGGGAATATTCCGTGAAACTGAGTCCAGTGAAATGAACGTCGCTCTTTATTTGTTGAGGTTGCACTCCTACACGCCAATGTCTTCATTCCACAACTTCGGGTTCTTCCGGATAAATTCTTCCATCAGCCGAATGCATTCATCGCTGTGCACGATCTCAAGCAAAACGCCGCGCGCGCGGAGAAGCTCTTCGTCGCCCGGAAATGTCCGGTTCTCGCCGATGATCACGCGGGGAATTCCATACAGAAGGATGGCCCCGGAACACATGGAACACGGCGAGAGCGTGGTATAGAGGACGCATTCCCGATAGACAGCGGCAGACTGCCGGCCGGCATTTTCCAGCGCGTCCATTTCACCGTGCAGGATGGCGCTCCCTTTCTGCACGCGGCGGTTGTGCCCGTGACCAATGATCTTATTGCCATGCACGATCACCGAACCAATGGGGATGCCGCCTTCCGCGAGCCCCTGACGGGCTTCATCAATAGCGGCCTGGAGAAATGGGTCCATATTTTTCTTCTGGAGAAAACATTACCACGGAGGGATCTCGTCATCGCATGAGATTGCCGACATCGCACGAGATGGAACCGGCAAATGTCCCATGTCCGGACCTGGTCCTATCCGTCGTGGCATCCGTGTTCATCAGTGGTAAGGCATTTGCAAAGAAAAAGCCTGGATTTACTTTCATCCAGGCCAAAAACAACAGGAGAGATATTCAAACTTACGGGTTAAAGTCGAATTTGATGACCACGCTTGACTCTTCCGCGGCGGGCTCATACTTCCACTTCACAACTGCCGCAATCACTGCCTGAACCAGCACCGGATTTCCTCCCAGGACTTTTACGTCCTTTACTTTGCCGTCGGGTGTAATCAGCAGTTCAACGCGGGCGCTCCCACTGATGTTGTTCTTTCTGGCCAGATCGGGATAAACAGGCTCGACCTTGTTTTTAACTTTGCGAGGTACGGCCTGCGCGAAAGAAGCATGGTTAGAAAACAAAGAAAATAAGGCCAGCAGTCCGACAAAAAATATGGATACGATCCATTGGGGACGTGCATGGCGCCGAAAGGGGCCGAAATTCACCGTCTTCTCCTCAGTTGCCAGTGACCCGGCGTGCCATGCTTTCCCGGGGCATAGGCGACAACATGAGGAAATCCTATCGCTAGGTTCAAGAATGGGAAAGTCACGAAAGTAACCTGCAATGCCCGTGCTGTCGGCTTGCCGCGTTATCTCAAGACTGGGAGTCGGCCGCGGTGGATTGACGCGTAGCATTGGCCGGGACATTGGATGCGGTGGCCTCAGAGGTGCGTCCGCGCATCAGGAGGTAGCCGGCGGCGGAAATCACGGCCAGTACGCCTGCGCAGGCGATGAACACCGCACGGATGCCAAGCCTTTGCGCAAGATAGCCGGAGAGCAAAAGCCCAAACACCTGGGAAATGGAAATCAGTGACAGGAAGGTGCTGCTCACGCGTCCCACCATCGCCGGGGGTGTCTCCTGTTGCGACATGGTTTGAGCGGGAATCCAGACGAACGCAATGCCAAAGCCCATGGTAAAAGTGCTGAGGGCGGCCATGGGAGTGCTGCGAAATGCTCCCAGCAGACCCGCGCCCAGGCCAAGCACGAAAAGTCCTCCCAGGACCACATAAGATTTCGATTGGCCGCTGGCCAGCCGCGTGACAAGCTGTGTTCCCACGATCATGCCCACACCCACCATGGCGCTGATTGCGCCAAACATGAATGATCCGGCATGCAGCGAATCGCGAATATAAATAGAGATTAGCGGGCTGAAAGAACTCATTACAAACATGGCTACGGCCATTGCAATAAAGACAAAGGCCAGTCCTGCGTGGGTGAAGATAAATTTGTTTCCGGCAAGAAAATCCTGAGTCAGGGCCTTCACCGTCTTCTCGGCTTGTGCACGGGCCGGGCGGATGACGGACAGGCCCGAAATCATGGCGGCGGAGAAGATGAAGCTGACAACATCCAGATAAAAGCAGGATTTTTCCGTGAGCCACGCCACCAGCGCACCGGCAGCCGCAGGCGACAACAGCCGTACGATATAGAAAGCCTGCATCATCAGGGCATTGGCGGCAAGCAATCCTTCCGGCGGGACAATGGTGCGTATGGTTACGGATTGTGCTGGAGCAAAAAAGCTGGACACGGAGCTTAAGACGATAAAAATCGCCGAGATCTGCGTAACGTTTTGGGCGAAGGCGAGCATCAGAATAAGCCCGGCCCGAATGAGGTCACTGGCAATCATCAGGCGCTTGACGTTCCAGTGGTCGACAAAAACGCCTGCAATGGGGCTAATGACAGCCATTGGCAGCACAAACGCGATGGTTACAGTGGTGACCTGCACGGGCGTCCCGTGCCAGCGGAATGTAATGAGGCTGATGACGCCGAACAGGGCCAGGAAATCGCCAAAAATGCTTACAAACTGAGCAATCCAAAGCGTACGAAATGGCTTATGTCGCAGAATCGTCTTCAGCGTAAAGGGCGTTGGCGGTGTTGCAGCGGTGGAGGCCATGAGTTCGGATGTCCTCAGGCAAGCTTATCGCAACCTGCGTTTCTTATGCTGCACTCGCTACACAAAAAATTCGAATGCAAAGGCCACGGAAATGTGTATCCAGAAATGTGCTTTTGCCCGCCGGGTTCCGCCGCTATTCTTTGTTTGGTCAGGCCTGGAGGCGATCGTTTTTTTCTTCAGCCCTGAAGTTTTATTGGAGTCTTTAATTGTAATGTTACGTTAAGCCTCTCTAAGTAATTGAAAATGAGCAAGTAAACGGGATAGTGCTATTCTAAAATGCGAAATCAGTTTAAAGTAAATGAATAACCTTTGTTGTACGGAAGTTAAACCCCCAAAATGGCACAACATGCTCTCCCTCCTGCGCTGCTATTGATCGTGGCCACCGAACCCGCCCTGCGCTTACGACTTGATTGGCTTGAACGCGCCGGCTATCGTGTAAGAACCGCTTGCAGCCTGAAAGAAGTGGACCAGGCCTGCCAGGGGCAGATGTTTGATGTGGTGCTTATTGCCGATAGCGTAGAACCGCGCATGAAGAAGGCGATTGGCCATACGGTGAGGCACCATCTGCCAGAAGCTCCGATTTTGCAGATGGGCAGGATCCGGCCGGACCTGGATGGCAATAGTTTTGTCACCGGTGACTCGCGCGAAGGCGTGCTGCAGTCGGTCTTGAAGATTTTAAAGCGCCGCGACGAGATCAGGCCGGCAGCCATCTAACGTCACGAGCTAAGGCCGATCCCAAGAGCTAAGTTTCCCGGCAAAGATAGCAAGAGGAACCCGCGATGGGTTCCTCTTTTCATTTTGCTTGAAGCGTGAGCTATCTTGGCGCGGCAGTGCCGGCAGCGGCAGTCTTCAGGCCGATGGCTTCGCCCGAGAGTACCAGTTCAACGCGCCGGTTCTGCTGGCGTCCGTCCGGAGTGTCATTGGTCGCAACGGGCTGCGCCTTGCCCAGGCCGCGAGACACAATGGCGCTATCTGTAATGCCTTGTTGAACCAGGTAGTCACGCACTGCGCCGGCCCGGTTTTCAGAAAGCTTCTGGTTGTAATCGTCGCTGCCCACGGCATCGGTGTGGCCTTCCACCTCAAGATGCAGACCCGGATGGGCGATCACGATACCGCTGATCTTGGCCAGCCGCTCGCGCGCACCGGAAAGCAATTCATAACTGCCGGTCTTGAACAGAACGTCTGACATGTTGGCGATCAAGCCCCGCGCGGTATCGCGCGTGGCGAGAATCGTGTTCAACTGCTGCAGCAGCTGTGCGCGAAGGTCAGCTTTCTCTTTCTCAGCTTCCTGCCGCAGACGGTCAGATTCTTCCGCCGATTTCCGCGCCTTGTCCGCTTCCACTGCCAGGGCCTGCTTCTGTTGCTCAGCGGCAGCGCGGGCAGCGTCCGCTTCCTGGCGGGCGGCCTCAGCTTCTTGCCGTGCCTTCACCGCCTCAGCTTTCATGCGTTCGGCATCGGCCTGGGCAGCCTGCGCTTGTGCGCGAGCTTGCTCGGCCTCCACGCGGGCATCCTCAGCGGCCTGCCGGCGTTGCCCTTCCGTAATGGCGTCCTGGCGGGCTTTGGCCTCGCGATCTTCAGCAGCCTTCTTGTCGGCGGCAGCCTTGGCTTGTGTTTCTTCTTCCGCTTTTTGCTTAACCGCCATCACGCGGGCTTCCTCGGCAGTGCTTACGGTTTCGCGGGCCAGCGTCTCAATGGTGCTCTTGTCACGTTTCTGGACGTAAGCTTCCTCGGCCTTCCGGAGTTGCTGGGTGGCGCTGGCCAGGATAGCCGGCGCATATTTATCCGCAGAAGTCAGGTTGGCAATCCTCACTGCGTTACGGGCTTCAAAAAGCACGCGTGGCGTCTTGCGGTCGATGCCAAAGATAGCGTCCTGAATTTTGGTGTTGGTGGCTGAGTAGGTGCCGCGTCCCAGCAGCTCGTACCTGGCATCAATGTTTTCCTGCCGGCCCACCGTGGCCGCGCCAACAATATTTTCCATCACCACCATGTTGCCCGGCTGGTTGACGGCGAAATAAGGTTCCGCCGTAACGATCATGCCAAAGGTCTGCATATCTGTGATCGCCTTAACCCGGCTGCCGTTATGGTCAACCACCAGTTCGCCCAGGTTTACAGCGCGGCCTTCAGGTGAGATGGCCCACAGCACGAGCGAAAGATATTCCAGGCCAAATTTGGTGGGGTCATCCAGGCCCTCGAATTTGGCGTCGATTTCGACACTGCTCTTTTTGCCCGTGACCTTGGCTTCACCTGAGGCATTCTGCATGAGTTCCGTGCCGTGAAAATCGACTTTCACGGTATCGCCGCGCAGCCGGTAGTTCACTGCCTTGGTGGTGCGATGCACCGGCGTCAATCCCGGCGCGACGGACTGGCCCAGTCCGGCGACGCTGGATGCGGCCATACAAAGGAACAGGAAAAACGCCAGACATTGTTTCATGGCATGCCTCACTTCAATTTCTTTTCTATGGATCAGTTCGATCTAACGATTAGTTCGGTATAACTCTATGTGACTCTGGGTATTATGAAAAGATGCACGTGGTCAGCCCGGTGGTAGCACTTTGGTGACCCCCATTGGCAGAACGTGCTTTCGCCAGAAAAAACGTCCGGCCCCGGCTGTTGTGGTGACCCAAACTGGCTGCCGGGCGATCATAACTTGCTTTCAAATGAAAGGAAACAAAAGATGCAGCGGAAACAGTTAGCAGTTGGAGTCTTGTTCGTCATGTTGATCGCCGTGCTGGCGGTCTCGCAGCAGCCACCACAAGACAAGAGCAAACGTCCCAGCCCTCCCGCCACGGCCGAGGTCACGCTCAAAAACAAAAAGGTGACGATTGATTACAGCCGGCCTTCTCTGAAGGGCAGGAAAGTTGGGCAGGAACTTGCGCCTTACGGCCAGGTATGGCGTACTGGCGCTAATGAAGCCACGGCACTAACGACTGAAATTGATCTCAACATTGGCGGCGTGAAGGTGCCGGCGGGAAAATACACGCTTTACACCCTGCCTTCTGAAGGCACGTGGAAGCTCATCATCAACAAGCAGACCGGCCAGTGGGGAACAAAATATGACGAAAGCCAGGACCTGGGGCGCGTGGACATGAAAAAGTCCGCTCGCCCGCAATCGGTAGAGCAGTTCACCATTGCTTTCGACAAGAAAAGCGAGAGCGTGTCAGATCTCAACCTGGATTGGGAAAATACGCGGGTTTCCGTGGAGATAAAAGCTGAGTAGGGACCGAACGAAGAAGATGTCTGCTTAGGGAATGACCGTTGCTATTCGCAACCGCTGCCGCCGCCGCCCACTGACTTTCCACCGGTGCTGGCGGGGGCGCCGGGAGTAGCGAAGCTAACCTCTCCGCCTTCGTTCGAAGAAATGCTACAACGGCCTGCCACGCCGGATTCCGGGGTCGCGTTAACGGCGTAACTCAAGGTAGGCTTGTTACCGTCACCCACGATCTCAAATATGTAGCCGCTTTTCACCCCGCTGGTCAGCGCCTCATCCATGATCAGGCAGGCGTTCGTGCTGGTGGGCTGGTCACAGGAGCTGCCGTTGCTGCCAAGGTTTGCCAGACTGCCGGAATACCCTATATCCGGGTAAGCGCTGTTGTACATGACTTCGGCAGTGTGAATCGTCGTGATCGAAGCGACTGCTGACGCTTCATTGGCACGCATCTTTCCGTGCACCAGATTCGGAATCGCGATTGCGGCGATGATCAGGATGACCATCACCACCACCAGGATCTCAACCAGCGAGAAGCCCGCGAGTCTCGGATCGGCATTTCTGATAGCGCTTTGTGTTCTTACTCTGGGCATAGAACAAAAGTAACTACTGGAATTGACTCCTAGGATACCCCAAAAATCCGGCAACTCCCGACTATTAAATTTTCTAATGTTGAATCGCACCTAAGCAATAACGCTTAAGTGCTTTTAATTCAATAAAGGCATGAAGTTACTTCAGTTTGCGGGGGCATGCGACCATTCATTTGCCTGTAGGACAACACTGTTCCCCGCTGCCACTTATAACCCCGGCTGGGCAGGCAGGGCTGGGAAGTTAGGATTTTTAATTGCATTTTAAGCATGCTGGCGGAGATCGGCTGTGACTATTGCATTGCAAGAGGTGGCTATGGGCAAGTTGATCGTTTTTTACGTGCCAGCAAGCTTTCCGTTACGGCCGACAAACTGGCTTTCTCCGTTGGAACGCGGAAAGATCATCGAGTTTTACGCGAAAGAAGACAGAAAATCAGCCTAGGCCGCTGATCGATCGTTGCCGGAGCCAGCGCTCCTGGTCATTACGTCTGGCGCCTGTTCGCCGGACGCCAGAAGCTCATCTTCCGCAGTGGCTTCGCTGGTAGCAAACGGAAGAAAGACGCCGCAGCAGGTGCCGTGAAGCCTTTCGCCCGTACGGCTGCGCAAATGCAGCTTCCCCTGGTGCTTCTGCACAATTCCCTGGCTTACCCACAAGCCCAGGCCTGTGCCCTTGGAATCTTTTGTCGAAAAGAACGGTTCAAAGATTTGCGGCATATTGTCCGCCGGGATGCCGCAACCGTCGTCCGCCACGGTAATGCGTATGCCCTCGCGGCCCTGTCCGTCATGCCCATGCCGCACGCGGATATAGACATTTCCCGGCCCGGAAATGGCTTCAATTGCGTTCAACACCAGATTGGAAAATACCTGCCGCAATTCGCTGGGAAATGCCGCCAGCGGACCCACATCACTGAAGTCCCTGTGCACGGTAATCCGGCCCTGCTCGATTCGCGCATCGTAGGCGGCCAGTACTTCTTCAAACAGCTGCGGCACCGAACTCATCACCGGGGAAGATATCTCGCGGTAGAAGCCGAGCGT
>DATCAX010000090.1:0-4330 GCA_036512375.1 Candidatus Angelobacter sp.
CTTTTTGTTGTGATGGCTGCGGCGCAGGTTGCTGGGCTGCGGCGATTGATAACACGCTGAGAACGAGGAAGGCGAGGCGGAGGAACTTCATGGAAGCTGGAGCCCTTTCGTCGTGCGGGGATGACGAAACCCGCCATTATACCTAGGCTTCAGGCTTTGGCTCCTTCCGCTTTTTTTGATTGACATAAAGGCGAACAAATGGTAGAGTTACTGGATTCGCTCCAGAGCGGAAAAGTAGTTCGGTGAACGGTCTTTGAAAACTGGAAAAAGCCCTTGGCCCTTAGCCAAAACCGCAGAGATGCTTACGACCCTCTGCCGATTGGGTTTGGGATTGGGTTTGGGATTGGGATTGGGTCACCCAAGGGTCACCCAAGGGCCACCCAAGCGTCACGCATGGGTCACCCAAGCGTCGATTTACGGTTCGGCCTTTGTTTTCAACAAAAGTGGGAAAAAGGCCGGGTGGGGGCAAGAGAAGATTGCCAAAATTGCCATAATCGCCGGAATTGCGAAAAATTGAAGAGCAAAACCTTTCACCACAGAGGAACACGGAGGGAAATCGGGCGAATCGCGTTCGCAGGCGGGGGCGCCTGCGCTCCACGATCTCAATGAGCCCTACAGCTTCGGCAACACGATCCCTGTCTGCTTCTGGTACTTCCCTTGTTTGTCCTTGTAGCTGGTTTCACACGGCTCGTCGCCCTGGAAGAACAGAATCTGGCACAGGCCTTCATTGGAATAGATTTTGGCCGGCAAGGGCGTGCTGTTGGAAATTTCCAAGGTGACAAAGCCTTCCCATTCGGGCTCAAAGGGCGTCACGTTGACGATAATGCCGCAGCGGGCATAGGTGGATTTGCCGACGCAGATGGTCAGCACGTCGCGGGGAATCTTGAAGTATTCCACGGAACGCGCCAGGGCAAAAGAATTCGGCGGGACGAGAACGGAAGAAGCCTGCACGCTGACAAATGACCGTTCGTCAAAGTTTTTGGGATCGACAATGGCGGAATTTACGTTGGTAAAGATCTTGAACTCGTCGGCCACGCGGAGATCGTAGCCATAAGAGGAAACGCCATAAGAAATAACGCCTTCGCGCACCTGGCGATCGTTGAAAGGATTGATCATTCCATGCTCTTGCGCCATGCGGCGAATCCAGCGGTCACTTTTAATTGCCATTCGCGAAGGTTCCTTGGTTTTGCGGGGATTTTGGTGGAGCGCCAAAGAAGCCATCTTATAGGCGAAACTGTTCCATTGACAACATGCGTAGAAGTCCAATAGCATCTGCAAGTTACGCCCTTTCTGGAAAATTGAGGAGAGCTGACCTGTGATTAAGCTCGATATCATCAACGAAGTGGTCAATAAAACCGGAATCACCAAAACCAAGGCTGAGCTGGCCGTGGAAACGGTATTTAACAGCATGAAGAAGGCCCTGGCTGGCGGCGAGCGCATTGAGTTGCGCGGATTTGGGGTTTTTAACGTGCGTCCGCGCAAGACCGGTATCGGCCGCAACCCGCGCACCGGCGCAGAGGTGAACATTCCTCCCGGAAAAGCCGTGCGCTTCAAGCCGGGAAAGGAGTTGCAGTCCATCGACTAAGCAAGTTGACCGATCTTTAAACAAACACGGCCAGCTTTTCAGATCCCAGGGCTCTCGTTCCATGCCGGACATCCAGCCGCTTTCGCAGGAATATCAAGTTCTTGATCCTGATCCTGAACCACGAACGATCAGGGTCGTCATTATCCAGCCGACGAAGCGGCATTACTGGCTGCACGCGCTGCTGTTCCTTGCGACAATCTTTACGACGCTCTGCATTGGCGCGCACATGCAGGACACGTTCAACAGGAATCTCGGCCTGTTTTCGGACGATCTGGATTATTGGCCGTGGCAATGGGCTTTGCAGGATTGGCATCACCTGATTCTTGGACTTCCCTTTTCACTGTCGCTTCTGGGAATCCTTACGGCACATGAGTTGGGACACTACGTTTTGTGCGTTCGACGAAAGGTATTAGCCACGCTGCCATTTTTTATTCCTGCGCCAACTCTGATTGGAACGTTGGGAGCATTCATTCGCATCAAGTCGCCAATCCAAAACCGCGCAGACCTGTTTGATATTGGCATTGCCGGGCCGATTGCCGGTTTTGTGGTGGCTGTCCCGGTGATGATCTATGGGTTGCTGGCGTCCAAGCTGCTTACCGGGGCCGCTGCCGCGGCTGCGGCTGCATCGGCGGCATCTTCCAGCGCGGAGAATGGCAGCATGCTGCTGGGCTTCCCGCTCATCTTCAAGCTGGCCCATTGGATACTGGCTGCGCTGGGCAGCAAAGCCGCTATCGCACAAGCTCCCGTTACTGCACTTTATCTTCATCCCATGGCCATGGCAGCCTGGGTGGGAATGCTGGCCACGTCGCTGAATTTATTGCCTGGTGGCCAACTGGACGGCGGCCACATTATTTTTGCCGTCAATCCACGCCTGCATCGGCCTGTCTCTTTGTTGAGCATTTTGATATTGCTCCCGCTGAGCTGGTTTTACTGGGCGGGATGGCTCCTGTGGGCGGTGGTGCTGCGCTTTACCGGCAGCCGCCATCCTGACGTACCGCTGCTCCCGGCGCTTGATACCAAGCGGCGGATACTGGCATTCTTTGCCCTGATCATGCTGGCCTTGACCTTGATCCCTGCACCTTTCGGCGAACAGGGACTGGGCAAAGTGTTAAAAGAATATCGCGCACAGCGTCAGCAACAGCAGCAATCCAGATGAGGTGCGGCGCCTGTGATTGAGTGATCGATCCCTCGGAGTAAAGTAGGAGGACCGTGCGATCCTTGAGCCTCGGTGCGCTTTTTCTGTTCCTGACTCCGCTGTCAGTTCGTCCCGCTGAAGCAACGTCGGCGCTAGATAACGCTCAGAAAATCGACGTACAGGAACTGGTGCGACAGGCTGTGATCAACTTCAACACGCGCGAATCGCTGCCCAGAGATTACACATATCAGGAAAACCTGACGGTAGACCATCCGGACAAGCAAAAAGGCCGCAGTACCGATACGTATGAGGTAATGGAAATCAAGGGTCATGCTTTTCGCCGACACATGGTACACAACGGCCAGAAAGTCGCGGAGACTGAAGGTCGCGAAGATGATGAGGAGTATCGGGCAAAGCTACTTGAAGCGGACCATAAGATACTTGAGGAACAAATTAAACCCGGCCAAACCAAGGAGAGCCTTGCCGCTGCAGTTCAGAAAATCATGGATGAAGCTGGCTTGAAAGATTGGAAACCTCAACTTCTTATGCCTCCGCCGGTTCCATCCATGGGAGTGGTCACGTTTGGCCAGACGCTGTATCAATTCAAATTGCCATTGCAGGATCTCGACCAGAAATTCCATCTGAAGTTTAAGGGAGAACACACCCTGGATGGCCGCAAGGCTTACGTTGTGCAAGCCGATCCCAGACACACAGAAGATGAGGCAGACCCGGCTGGAAACTTCAGGATAAAAGTCTGGATTGATCAGAAGGACATGCAGATCATGAAAGTTGAGGGCAAGGCTGTTCGATCCGGACCGCTTGCACACGCGGACTATGCTGCGTTCTCCTCAAAAAGCCTGTCGCAGGAAGAAATAGAAGAACGCAAACAGCAGCTAGCCACATCACAATTGTTATACAGCGACGACACGGAGATAACGCAGGAATGGACCAAGGTGAATAGTGAGGTCTGGTTGCTCCGCCGGCGCCATGTGAAAGGATCTCACGTCTTCGTAGTCGAGGGACAACGCCGGTTTTTCCGGTCGAACCTGTCCACACCCGTAGAATATGACACGATCGACACAAATTACAGGAAGTTCCGCGTTGGCCATCGCATCGTGCCTGCGCCTTAAGATCCCGTTACTCAAAGCAGCGACAGGGCGTCCACATCGACGATCACATTGGTGCGGGGGATTTTTTCTGTGTCGGCAAAGTTCAGCACTTTGCGAAGCGTAGCATTCAGCTTCTCGCGACTCGCTGCTTTCAGGATGAAGTGATAGCGGTAATCGCGCTTCAGCCGCATGATGGGTGCCACCGACGGGCCCAGCACGCGTACGCCGTCATTGCGCGTTGATTCAAACCACTTGCCCAACTGTCCGGTCCAGCGGAGCGCCTGGTCCAGCTTGTCACTCCGCACCAGCACGTTCGCCAACGAGGAGAATGGCGGGTAGTGCATCCATTTGCGGAAGCGCACTTCTTTTTCATAAAAGCCAGCGTAGTCATGCTGCTGCGCAAACTGAATCGCGTAGTGGTCAGGATGATACGCCTGCAGCACGACCTTGCCCGGAGTTTCGCCGCGTCCCGCGCGTCCAGCAACCTGCGTGAGTAGTTGA